>JAFGOK010000511.1 GCA_016926535.1 Micromonosporaceae bacterium
CGAGGATTCCAACATACACCAGCCATGATCACGTCTCCCAGCAACAGCCATGGGCCCGACGGGCACCCTACTGAAGTCCAACGAACGATCAGGGCCGTTTGGGACGCCGCGCTGCGGGGACGCTCCCGGCGCCTCCGGCGATTCGGCGTACATCAAGATCAGCAGGGGGCATCGTGGACTCAGTCGCTCCACGACGCTGACTTCGGGTCCCACACCCCGGTGGCGATTCCGGCGAGGACCGGATCCAGTAGCGCGGCGACGAGTTCGACGGCTTCGGTGTAGTTCGGAACCACGCCGGTGGCCTCGCGGGCCTTGGCGGGATATCCGGCACGCCACACCTCGACGTCGGGTACGACGAATCTCTCGGGTACCGGAAACCGGCGATGGGCGCAGCCACCGACAACCGCGTGCCGCAGTGCCCTCGCCTGCGGGCGCTGGGTCGACGCGATCAACGCGAGGTCCACGAGATCCTTGACCCTGGTACTGGGGCGAGCCACACCGCCCTGGTCATGGACCTCGACGATCGCGCAGAGCTTGTCGGCAATGTGATCGACCAGGGGAAACAGCCGGTAGGCCGGGCGCACCAGGCCAGGAATGTCCACAGAGGTCAACGGCGGGGCAGGCTCCGGGGCGCCGGTCATTGCCGTACCGACGACCACGTCGACGTGGAACGTGGCGTACCGGACGCCGAGGTATGCGATCAGGTGCAGCCGGCGGCCCTTGGCGGCCTCCTGCAGCGGGCTGACCCGCACGACTTCGAACCGAAAGTGATCGCCGAGATCCCGATCAGCGGCGTCCCGTACCGACCCGACGGCCTCATCCAGGTCATCGTCAACCCGCCCATCTCCGGTGGCGAGAAACGCCAGATCGAGATCACGGCTGTGGCGTGCCTGCGGCAGCCTGGCCAGCAACGCCCCGGCCCCCTTCAGGACCCATCGCTGGCTGTCGGGTCCGGTGAAGGCCCGGGCCAGCAGTCGGTCGTAGGCAAACTGCCGCTGCAACTCGTCCAGCCCATGACCACCGCTTGCCTTCACAGCTGCGGACAGCCTGGCGCGCAGCGCCGCCCGGAACGCTGCCGCGCTGGAGTACGGCACACCTGGCGATGATGGACCGCTCACGACTGACTCCCTCCATCGATATGCCGCCCGAGCAGGTCAGCTACGAACCCCGCTGGCGACGCCGCCCCATACCGCACGGCATGGCCGGCTACGGCGGCTTCCAGAGCCGCAGGATCCAGCAAGTCCCGTTGCACCGCGTCCTGGCACACTCGGGACACCGCCGAGCCGTCCTCGCTGGCCGACAGGAGATCGACCACGATCCGAGACGCCGTGGTGACCGGCAGGCCATCGACGATAGTCCAGTCTGCTCGGGGCAGATGCGCCCGAACCCGCAGGAGCACATCGGTACGCCGCAGTTGCCTGCGGCGGTCGACAATGAACTCGAACGACGACGGCAGGAGATCCCCCAGCCCCAGGACCACGGCCGCCGAGCGGCCGGCCACCACGGCGTCCGCGGCCCGCAGCCGGGCCGAACCCGGCCGGGCGTCACCCAGTTGCAGCCAGACCGCCCGGATCCCGTCGAGTTCGGGATCCACGGGCGCACCCGTCAGCCGGTACACCCGGGCGGCCCCATCGACCGGCTCGAGGGCACCATCTGAGATCAGCCTCGCCACGTCCACCCGGGAAACCCCGACCGACCTGGCCTGGATTGCGGTCACCATGCCCCACTGTTCAGCGGTAAACCCGCCGATCAGGCCAACAGACACCCCACGCGACATACTGCAAACGTATCACAAAAGATACGATCGCAGCCATTGACGCAGCCGGCCGGACACCTGGTCACCACGACCCCGCCCGGCCGCCAGGTGATCCCAGGACACCGGTCCCGCCCGCGCCGCTCGCGGGCCAAGGCCCCAGGGCACCACCAGCCACCTAGTCTCCAGGCAACCGTGTGGAACGGCGGAGACCACCATGACCACTTGGACGGAGTTCACCGTTGCCGAGCTACGCGAGCGCGCCGGCGACGACGCATTCCAGTCCGCAGGACAGGGCATCGCCGACATGGACGGTCCCCACGAGGACGACTGGAGCCTGTACTCGACCATCACCCTCGACGACGGCCAGGAACTCGAAACGATCCTGCATCACCGCGCGGGTAAGCCCCTCAGCGGCGACTGCACCTGCCCCCAGGCGCACGGCGGGGCATTCTGCACCCATCTCATCTGGGTCGGCCTGGCCCACCTCGGCCTGAACACCCCGCCCAGCGCGGCACTCGACGCCGAAACCACACCGGCATCCGAGCTTCGCCCCTGGCTCACAACCCTGCCCCAGGACCAACTCATCGAACTCATCATCGAAGCAGCCGGCACCGACCGCGGCTACCGCCGCCGGCTCTTCCTCCAAGCCTGTCAACCCAACCACCAGTAGCACTGCTGTCCAAATTAAGCTATATGTGACATTTGCGGTATTTTAATATGTCCCGTTAGTTCGATTTGCCGTCGCAGATGTGTTCTGGCTCCGTTCGGGGTACAGTTGATCTTGAAGGTCTGAAGTGCTTTGAACAGCTAAAACGTAGCCGCCGAACCTCCACAGAGGTCGGCGGCGTTCTGTTTTCCACCCAGGATCTGGGCGGCCAACTGCGGCAAAATCCGGCCTGTTACGGGGGTCCACGGCAATGGCACAGTATGGATCTTGAGCTGTTATGGCTGCTCAGACCCGGTCCCGCCAGACTCGGCGGAAAATTCTCCGCGCACTCCCACATGCCCAGAGCAGCCGTCGACCCCTCACGCGGCAACACCCTGTACGCCCACCTCGCCGACATCCGTATCGCCTGGGCCAAGACGCCGCTGACCAGGGCAGAACGACGCGTGCTGTTCCTGCGGTACGCCCTCGACTGGTCACAGCGCAGCATCGCTCGGCACGAGGGCATCGCCGAATCGACCGTGGCGGAGCGGCTTGCCCGGTGTGTCGGGAACTTGACCAGCCGACTCAGCAACGCATCCTGCGACGAGCTCTGACCTCGGCCGAAGCGAAAGGCCGACAACCCAAGCCTGATCGCGCGACACGACCCGGGACACATCCCGAATCTCGCCCTAGAGTCATCGACCATGAGCGCTGAGATACGAGTTGAGTTGGTGGACGTCGAAGTGGTACGCCGCCACTTCGAGGAGATCTGTGCCCTGTACGACGAGGTGTTCTCAGCTCCGCCGTTCTACTGGCGGTCCGACGAGTCCGACCTGCATCGCGGTCGCCTGACCCGGCTGCTGGATGACCCGAGCTTCGGCGCGGCCCTGGCATTCCAG
>JAFGOK010000512.1 GCA_016926535.1 Micromonosporaceae bacterium
GTGGGGTATGCCGGCGGCATCGTGATACACGATCTCGATCTGGCCGTGCCAGCCGGCACGGTGCACGCGGTCGTCGGCCGGAACGGCAGTGGCAAGACCACACTGATCAGCGCGCTCGCCGGCCTGCTCCCCCCGCGAGCAGGCAGCGTCGAGCTGGACGGCCGCCGGCTCGACCGGAGGCCCATCCACCAGGTCGCCCGCGCCGGGGTCGGGCTCGTTCCGCAGGGCAGGCGGGTCTTCGCCCACCTGACCGTCGCAGAGCACCTGCGCCTGGCGGCGGGCGCCGCAGGTGCCGCTGGCGCACGCAGACCGGGTCGCGGGGGGTGGACCGCCCGCCAGATCCTCGAATTCCTGCCGCAGCTGGCAGCACGAGCCAGCCACCGGGGATCCCAGCTGTCCGGCGGGGAGCAGCAGCTACTCGCCATCGCGCGAGCATTGCTGACCGTGCCCCGGCTGCTGCTGCTTGACGAGCCCTTCGAAGGGCTCTCCGGCAGCGCCGCGCGACAGATCGAAGACCTTGTCGCACACGTCGCCGCCGACGGCGTCGCGGTACTGCTGGCCGAGCAGGACCTCCAGCGAGCGACGGCGCTGGCCAGCGAGCTGTCCATCCTGCATCACCACTCCCCATCCCGAGGTGAACCGTGTCCCAGACAACCAACACCGGCGCAAGGTACGCATTCGACAGCAGCGGCCCGGAATCCTTCGCGCAATACGCAAGGCTAGAGCGACACCTCGACCAGACAACGGCAACGAGGCTCGCCCCTCCAGTCCTGACCGCCGGAATGACCTGCTGGGAGGTCGGGGCGGGCGGAGGTTCCATCGCCCGGTTGATGTCCCGCATCGTCGGACCCTCCGGACTGGTCATCGCTACTGACCTCGACACCAGCCATATGACACGGTGGGACGGCGTGACGGAGCTGAACAACGTGACGGTAATGCGGCATAACGTGCTCAACGGCCCTGTCAAGGGCGGACCATTCGATCTGATCCACGCGCGGCTTCTACTCGTCCACCTTCCAACGCCGACCGAGGTCCTGCGGGAGTTGGCCAACGCGCTGGCTCCGGGGGGCTGGCTGGTCATCGAGGAATACGAGATGACTGACCCCCGGTCGCCCCTGCTCGCTGTTCCTCCGGGAGGGGATGTTG
Organism: Micromonosporaceae bacterium; assembly: GCA_016926535.1. Taxonomy (GTDB): domain Bacteria; phylum Actinomycetota; class Actinomycetes; order Mycobacteriales; family Micromonosporaceae; genus JABDRL01. The sequence continues at coordinate 1,147 of JAFGOK010000512.1, forward strand.
CGCTCTTCGACGAAGTGCTCGCCGCGATCGCCGACGAGCTGACACGACACGGCGCCGACTTGGGTTGGGGACGCCGGGTTCACCAGACGATGCTTGCCGAGGGACTCCTTGACGTCGATTCGATCGTCCACAGGGAAAGCTGGAGCGGCGATCCGACCGGAAACATGCTGTACGACATCAATTCCCGTCAACTCCAGCCTCAGATGGAGGCAGCAGGACTCCCGGCGAAGCGACTGGACGAATTCCGCTGCATGATCCGCGATCCACGTTTTGCCGCCCTCTCATACGAGTTCGTTTCGACCAGAGGCCGGGCTCCCCGCAAAGCGGAGCAGTCCTGACCAGACATCTGGGCACTACGAGCGCCTTCGGCGGATCATCAGCCCCAGGGCAAGGGCGACGAACACCATACCGACCGCTGCGATCGCCGCCCCGCCCCCTCCGACCACGGACAGGCGCCGGGGGGTGCTGCCTGACGTCTCGGTCTGGCCGGAGGACGGAACGGTCCCCGGCCCGGATGCGTCCACGGAAGAACGTGAGGAGGGATCCGCGGAGGCCGCCGACGAGGCCGCCGGGGCATCCTCACCGCGACCCGCCGGACGGTACCGCAGCAGCGAGGTCTGGGCGTCGGTGTCGGAGACCGTGAGGAACGCCGACCCGTCCACGGTGTAGGCGATCGCCTCCCCCTGCGGCTCGTCCGGCAGCGGCGTCACCCGGTGTTTGCCGGAGGTCAGCGCCCTGACGACGTCCCCGCCGGAAACGTCGAACTCATACGCGTCCGCGTAGGTACGCACCACGAGTCTGCTCCGGTCTGGGGCCATCGCAGCCCCCGTGACGGCGAACCTGCCAACCACGCCAAACGGGTTCGAGGTCGTCGTGAGGCTCGGGCTGAACCTGCCCAGGAGCTTCAGGGGCACCCCCTGCTCGGTCTGCGCTTCCAGCGGCCGCGAGGGCTGGTAGATCCCGGCGGATCCAGCGACCTCCTTGGTGATCAGCACCGGCAAGCCGTCACCGTCGATCACCATGGCTTCACAGTCATGGTTGCCGTCCGGATAGGTCAGGCGATGGATGACCGGAGACTTCGCGCCGGGGGCCAACCGCCAGACCGCGACGGTCGACCGGTGGTTCTGGGCGTTGAGGTTGTCCCCGACATCAGCGACCCACAGGCTGCCGTCCGGGCCAAGGGCAAGATCCTCCGGATCCCGGGCAGTGGTCGGGTAGCGCACCGATCTGGTCAGCTCGCACCGGGCGTTCAGGTAGTAGATCCGCATCCGGGACGCCTGGCCGTTGCTGTCATTGATCGTCACATACCCGCTGCCGAGCGCGACCAGCCCGGACAGCTCACGCAGCAACGGATCGGTAATGGTGCATACAGGGGTCCCCGCCTCCGGCGCGGCCACCA
>JAFGOK010000513.1 GCA_016926535.1 Micromonosporaceae bacterium
GCCCTGGCCGTAGACCCCGGCGATACCCTCGCCCTCCTGCTGGAGATCGGCGCCCTCCAGAACCAGGACCTCAGCATCGTGCGCCGCACCCGCGAGGCCCTCGGCCCCGCCTACGACCGCGCCAGCGATCGCAAGGACTGGGAACAGACCCACACGGTCGGAATCCTCCAACAGGCCCTGGCCGCGCCTGATTCGGCCGCCTATCTCGCCTATCAGGCTCGCGGGCTCTCCCCCGGCGAGGCAACAGACCGGTTCGCCCACGCCCTGGCCATCGTCGGCTGCGCTGCGGATAGTCTGGGGTATCCCCGGCGGCCTTGGGAGATCGAGCCCAACGACCTCGGCCTGCCCCACTGGCGGGAGCAGATCTGGCGCCTGCTCCTCGACACACCGGGCAATGCCCTCCCCCAGCCCTCTGCATGCGCCTGCAACGAGCCCGGCAGCCCGAAAGCCCTCGCCGGCGAACACACCGGCTGGTGCCGGGCCGCTGGCAACGGAGGTGCCCCATGATCACCTACACCCTCTCCCGCGTCCGCCGGTTCCTCCGCGAAGCGCTGGCCTTGACCGCTACCCCCGAGGTCACTCTCAGCCGCACCAAGTATATCGTCCACATCGGCCACGTCGTCCACCAGGTGCGCAGAGACGGCGTTTGCAGCTGCGGCGCGACCTTCAGATCCCCCTGCCCCGCCATCACCGCTGTCCAGAACTTCCTGGCCGCCGGTGGCAGCCGGCCCCTGGGCCGCCACCCCGACACGTGGCCCGAATCTTGGAGCCGCGTCCCGCCCTACTGTCCGATTTGCGACTGCCCCACCATCCCCGACCACTTCCTCAACAGCCGGGCGGGGCCTGGCTGGCGGTGCAGCCTGGACCCGATCCACTTCTGGCAAGTGCGAATGGAGCCGCTGCGCCGCTATCGACTCGCCCACCCGCCCGAGCCCACGTACCCCTGGTACGACACGCCGATCGAGGAACGGGTTTGGAAACAGACCCAGCTTCCGACCGAGATAGAAGGAGAACACGACCATGCACTATACAGAACGCCGCCGGGCGAAGGTTGCCATTGGATTGGCATTGCAGTCCCGTGGCTGGACCCTGTACGGCTTTTCGGAGGACAGGTCCGACCCGATGACCGACTACTATGCGCCGGCGAACTGGGACGGGATCGCGGAACGTGACGGTTGCGTGGTCGTCGTGGACGTCAGCCCGACCAACCGCTGGGTCCTGCACCGCAGCGGAAGCCGCACCTCCGCGACGACGGCAGGCCACGTCGAATGGCCCACCTTCCGCCCCAATCCCGAGCGGCGCCTTTGGCACGTCGAGAAGGACGCCCGCATCCTGGACAGCGGCATCGGGCTCGGCCCCTGCGCCGACTATGACCGGAATCGGGCTGCCACAGCGGTGAACCGCATCGTCGACCGCATCGAGGCCGCCGTCCGCCGCCGGGAAGGGAACGAAACGCCAGGCGCTGCGGCCACAGCGAACGCAGACGGAGTGATCATCCGCCGCAACCTGCAAAGGGCCGGCATCGAGGTCAGCTTCCCCGCCAAGCCGGACGAGACGGTCCGGGCCGGGCTCAAACGCCTGGGATTTCGCTGGAGCCGGCGCCAGGAGCTGTGGTACGCGCGCTACTCGGAATCTCTGTGGCGGCGCGCGCACGAGGTCCTCGGCGTGGCTCTCGACCCCGAGCCAGGGGATGAGCCACAAAACGCCGGCCCTGTGACCGGCGCGGAGGCTCCCCCGGAGAAGGATCTGCCCGACACCCTCGACGGAATCATCGCCGAGGCCCTGGAGCTGGATGCCGTCATCCAGGCATCCGACAGTGGCTTTCCAAAAGAGGTCGCCGACCGCATGAACGAGCTGCGCGGCGCTGCCTTCCGCCTCGATCCCGACGTTGATCTGGATGCAGAAACCCGCCGGCGCCGGGCCTACGACGCGCCCAAGCTGGTCCGGCAGTGGAAGGATCTCACCCAGCGGCTGGAACGCGGGCACGGAATGAGGAGCAACAGCCGCGCCGCGGCCACGACCAAACACGCCCACCTGGGCCAACTGGCCCAGAGCCGCGACCAGGTCCAGGACGCGCTCCGGATCGCCGTCCGACAGGCTCAAGAGCGCGGCGAGGCGATCCCGGCCGCAATCCGGGCCGGACCTGACCTGGCGCGGATCCTGCTCGACGAACCGGAGACAGAGGCGATCCCGGCCGCCACCCTGCACGGCACCGGGGTGGGTCTCGACTGGCCGGTGCCGCTCTACGCTCGAAAGGAATTGCACCGCCGGGGATGGAAGCCGTTGTACAGCGAGGATGAGGCCGGCAAGACCGAAGCCTGGCTCTGCCCGGAAGGCCAGGAATACAGCCAGGTCATCGCCGAGGTATATGGCCTGAAGCCTGACGATGAGGCACCGTTCGTTCGCGTCTTCACCTGGCCGCGGCTTGCTGCCATCGCCGAGCCAGGTCCTCCCTCAAGAATCGTGATCCGCCGGGCCGAGATCGAGTGGTCTCCCGATGGCCACCTGCAAGCCCGCGACCTGGACAGCGGCGAGATCTATGTCCCGCACTCGCCC
>JAFGOK010000514.1 GCA_016926535.1 Micromonosporaceae bacterium
CGGCTACCGGCGCGGACCAGCCCAGATCGAACTCCAGCGGGCCCTGTGCCTGATCACGGCCGGCGACAGCCGCGAAGGCACTCGCCACGCCCAGCAGGTGCTCACCGCGCTGCCTGCCTCCGACCGCAACCGGCCGGTCATCGACCTCGCCCAGCGGGTCCTGCACGCCGTTCCAGCCAGCGAGCGACACCGCCGTGACGCTGTCGAGTACCGCGACCTGCTCACCCACATCGATCTTCCCGTACCAGCTGCGGCGTGATACTGCCACGTCCCAACTCCCGGCTCAGCCAGCGTTACCGCTCGCGAGCTTGGGGAGAGACGGTTTGCGTTGAGGACAGAGAAGGCATCCTGCGGCGAGCATTCGTGCTGGTTACACACCTCGCGATCCGGTGGCGCGCCTTGTACCTGTTCGCGGAAACTGCCATGCTCGGATCGACTGGTCTTCACCGGGTGAATCCCGCTGTCTTGCCAATCTGGTCGGAAAGGGTGCTGGAGGTGAACCGTCCCGCGAATCAACTGCTGCGCCAGGCCAGGCTGCGCCGACCATCGCCAGGCGGGTCCGGTCAGCCGATGTCGCGAGCGGATCTCGCGGAGGCGGTGAATCTGTGGCTGTACGAGCAGACCGGCAAGACGTTCACGATGGACGCCAATCAGGTCGGCAAGTACGAGCGCGGCGAGAACCGCTGGCCCCACCGGCACTACCGGCAGGCCCTCTGCGCGATCCTCGGCGCCGCCCACCCCGCTCAACTCGGGTTCTACCCTGTACGGACGCCCAGCGTCCATGGAACGGCCGATGCGCTCCTGGCGCTGCCGACCGTTGAGGATCTCGCTGGTCGCGATGGCATGGACGAGCCGTTCTCCACTGAGACAGGGCGTTTGGAGTCGTGCACCCCGGACCGTCGCCAGGTTGTGAAGTTGATCGCCGCCTTGGTCGCGGCGGCGGCGCTGACTCCTGCCGAATCGGATGCCGTCTCCGTATTCGGTGACGCGAACCGTCGCGTCATCGACGACCCGGCGGTGCTCGCCGGCCACGAGACGATCGCCGACCGTCTGGCCGGGATGTACCGGTCCGCCGACCCGCTGCGGCTCCTGCCCCTGGCCACCGAGTACGCCGATCGCCTCGCCCAGCACCTCGATGCCGATCTGATGACAGAGGCAACCGCCGCCCGGCTGGTGCCGATCGTGGTGGGCGTCCACGCCCAGATCGGGCTGTGGTCCTGCCACGCCGACCGGTTGTGGCTGGCTCGCCGGTACCTGTCCATCGCGCACGAGGTCGCCATGGCCGCTGAGGGTGCAACCTTGCAGGCCCAGGCGATGGGCGCATTGAGCTACCTGCACTCCTCCGCGCCCCGGGGCGGCACGGGTGGTAACCCCCACCGGACGTTGGCCCTGCTCGACACTGCTCTGGCCACGGCGACCATGGCCGACTCGTTCACACGAGGCTGGCTGGCGACCTGGCGAGCCGACCAGCACGCCACCCTGGGACACCTCGATCAGGCCCGCCGCGATGTCGACTTCGCCACCACCGCCCTCAAACGGACCGACGACGCGGCAACGGCGGGCTTCTTCGCCCGCCGCAACTACGGCTACGGCATGGCCGGGCATCTCAACAGCGTCCGCGCGTCCGTCCAGGCCCTGACCGGCCAGACCCGCCAGTCCGAGCAGACCTTCGCCGAGGTCCAGGCCTCGGCGGCCAACGCCCGGCGGCGCGTCGCGACTCTTGGCCACCAGGCCATGGCCGCCGTCGCCCTGGACCAGCCGGAGGCGGCCTGCGCGGCGTTGACCCGCTCGGTGAGCTGGGCAGTCGCCGAGCGCTACGGCATGGGCCTGCGCCGCGCGGTTGGCGTGCGGGCCACCTTCTCCCCAGGCTGGTCGACCCTGCCGGCAGTGCGAGACCTCGACGACCAGCTCAGTCTGGTCACGGCGACCTGACCGGGGAGGGCACTGATGCTGTACGCAAGGATCGGGGCCAGTGGCCTGGTCATCTCCCGGATCGGGCTGGGGATGATGAGCTTCGGCGATCCGGGATGGCGGTCCTGGATGCTCGACGAGACCACCGCCGAGCCCATCGTGCGCCGGGCGGCCGAATCCGGGGTCACGCTCTTCGACACCGGCAACCACTACTCCGCCGGGCTCAGCGAGGAAATCACCGGCCGGCTCCTGCGAAGGATCTTCACCCGGCGGGACGAGTACGTCGTCGCCACCAAGGTCGGCGCGGTCCTCGGCCCCGCCCCGCACCAGCGGGGCCTGTCCCGCCAACACATTCTCACCGCCGTCGACGACTCACTGCGGCGGCTGGGCACCGGCCACATCGACCTGTACCAGGTCCACCGGTTCGACCCCGCCATCCCGGTCGCCGAAACCGTCGCGGCACTGCACGACCTCGTCCACGCCGGGAAGGTCCGCTACCTGGGAGCTGGCAGCATGTACGCCTGGCAGCTGGCCAAACTCCAGCACGCCGCCCAGTTAGCGGGCGGACCGGGGTTCATCTCGATGCAGAACCACTACAACCTCGTCTACCGCGAGGAGGAACGCGAGATGATCCCCTACTGCCGCGACGCCGGCCTCGGGATCCTCCCATGGAGCCCCCTGGCCCGGGGGCTGCTGACCGGCAGCCGCACCCGAGACGGCCAGTCGCGCACCGCACGCGCCAGCGGCGACCCCCACGCGGCCGAGTTGTACACCGACGACGACTTCGACACCGTTGACACGCTCACCGCCGTGGCGGACGACCTGCGGTTGCCTCCGGCGACGGTGGCGCTCGCCTGGCTCTTGGCCAAGCCCGCCGTCACGGCGCCGATCCTCGGCGCCACCCACCCGACTCATGTCGACCACGCCATCGCAGCCCTCGACGTCACCCTCAGCGACGAGCGGGTCCGATACTTGGAAGCTCCATATCGGCCACATCCCACACGGGGACACCACTGACCGGAGACAACCAGCAGCCAGTTAAGCCACACACCGCCGGGCTGCTCGCGCGGGCCTGGCGGGTCACCGAAACACCCCAGGTACTGGAGATCCGGTCTGGGCGCCGGGTCGGGGAACGCCTGGCGGCCATGGTGCTGGAACGTACCGACACGCTGCGCCGGATGGACGACTTCCTCGGCGGCGGCGATCTGCACGACCTGGTTCGCCGGGAGCTGCGATCCACCATCGCCCTGGTGCGGGACGCGTCCTACACCGAACTGGTCGGCCGCCAACTGCTCGGCGCGGTCGGCGAGTTGGCGCAACGGGCTGGGTCGCCAGCGACGCTGGCCGGTACGTCGCCGCCGAGCGGTACTACCTGGGTGGAGTGTCCGCCGCCCACGCCGCCGGGGACGACCCCTTGGCTGCGAACCTGCTGTCATCTCTGTCGTACCAGCTGGCCAATGTCGGGGATCGGCGGGAGGCGGTGCTCCTGGCCACTGCCGCGGCCCGGGGCGCCGGGCCTGCCGCGACGGCGACGACCCGGGCGCTGCTGGCCGAGCGGGTGGCGTGGGCCCAGGCCCGCCTGGGCTGCCCGCAGGCCACCCTGCGGGCCCTTGGCGAAGTCGACGAGGCGTACGCGGACCGAAGTCCCGACGTTGACCCGATCTGGGTGTACTGGCTCAACCGCGACGAGATCGACGTCATGGCCGGCCGCTGCCTGACCGAACTCAGACGCCCAGAGCGGGCGATCGGGCTGCTGGGCAAGGCGGTCGAAGCCTACGACGACACGCACGCCCGGGAGTTGGCCCTGTACCTGTCCTGGCTGGCCGAGGCACAGGTCCTGGCTGGGCAGATCGACGAGGCAGCCGCGGTCGCCACCCGGGCGGTGTACCTGTCCTCGACGGTCACCAGCACCCGGGGTACCGATCGGATCCGTCTGCTTCGCGGGATTCTGGCCCCCTTCCGGGGTACCGCGACGGTTGACGAGTTCGACGAGCAGGCCGCAATCGCCCTCGGTACGGGCGCTGACCAGTCGGAGTAGCCCATCAGACGCGCGACGCGACGATGTCCTGGGAGGCTCAGGGGTCGTCGAGCAGGCCGCGAATGGCGGCCATGGCGGTGGCGAGGTTGATGTCGATGGGCTTGGTCGCGTCGAGGCGCACCCGGCACAGACCGCCCCAGGCAGGCTCTCCGGTGCTGAACCCACTCCGGAGCACCTCAAGGTAGCGCAGGTAGCCGGGGTTGGTGCGGTCCTCCGCCGTCAGCCGGCTGAGGATCCGGTCGGGGCAGCCGTCGGCCGCCAGCTCGACCGATAGGCAGTCGGTTTCGGCGCTCAGGCTTCGCACCGCGTCGCGAAGCCGATCGATGTGGCCGGTGAGGTCGATCCGCTCGTGGTTCCCGGCTCGGATTCCGGTGCGCAGGTGGGCTCGGGCGGAGGCGATGACGGTCGCTGGTCCCCGATCGACGAGCAGGACCATCGGATCCGCAGTGTCTCGGCTGAGTGACCGGAGGGTGTGGATCCGCTGGGTCTGTCCGGTGAGCAGCGCGACCGCGACATGGCCGGCGTCGGTGCTGGTCACCCAGGGCCCGAAGTTCGCAGGTGTGGTCAGCTCCGGCAGGTACCGCCACAGCGGCGGGGCCGTGATGGTCTGGGCAGGTGCGAGCGCTCGGACCAACTGGTTCAGCAGGGTGGTTTTCCCCGATCCGTCAACGCCGTCGAGGAATGCGACAGCCATGGGCTAATCAGCCCGCCGGTTCGGCGTGGCCGCAGACCGTGTCCGAGGCCGCCGAGGAGATCAGCTCGTCGATGGCGTCGGGTGCCCGCTCGGCCAAGGCCGCCGCCCGCTGGAGGTCCCGGGCTCCGTCGCGGCGGAATGCGTCGTAGTCGTCCAGCACTGTACTCATGGGGTTGTCGGCCCAGCGGGTGCGCAGCAGCGCGGCCACGGCCGGCAGGCGCAGCGGCGCCCGAGCGTCGAGGTCCGCGGCGACGATGCGGGCGGCGCTGCTGGCTGCCGACAGGGTTCGACGGATCCGATCTCGCCGTGCCACGTCACCGGCGGCGGGTTCGGCCAGCCGGGCGGTAGCGAAGTCGCGGAGCGGGGTGAGATCAACATGCTGAATCCGCATGCGGTCGCCACTTTCCGACGCCAGTTCACGCAGACCAGGGTTGGGGACCGCTCCGGCGATGACGGCGACGTCGATACCGATCC
>JAFGOK010000515.1 GCA_016926535.1 Micromonosporaceae bacterium
CGCTGTTCGTCGGTGGCGGGGTTCGGCCCGGGGTTGGGTTCGTCCGCCCGGTGCCAGCCCTCGCGGATCTGGACCTGCCGCAGCCGCATGGCCCGTTTCGCGCACGAGGGGCACTTGTCCTCACGGGTCGAGCCGCACGGAAGATCGACGAGTTCGGTCTGCCCCGTGCTGAGATCAGTGCGCCGCAGGGTCACCGGGCGGATGCACACCCCGTACTCGATGGCCAAGTCTTTCAAGACCTGGACGCTGCGGGGCATGGCCAGACGGGCGGCCCGGGACCCCGGGCGGGGCTCCACAGGGGAACCACCGACCGGGGCCAGCGAGGATGTGTCTTGGGCGACAGTGGCTGATGCGGTCATTGGGCGATCCCAGGCAGGGGGAGCTGAGCGCCGTTGGCGCGAGTGAACGCGCCGTCCGGGATTGGCAGCGGAGACGCCGACCGTGCCGCACGAGGCGTGAACCCTGGTGTCGGTGTGGGGACCGGCCGAGCGGCCTTTGCCGCCGCTTCGGATCCCGGCGTCACGGTGTGCCCAGCTCTGCTCTGAGCGGGCATGTCGGCAGTTGCCGACGTTTCGACGAGCCGGGTTGCCTGGCCGGCGGTGCTTGCTCCAGTGGCCACCAACGCCCCCGATGCCATGATCATGAGGCCATCGACGGCCAACGGTCCGATGATCGTGGTGAGGGTGTCTTCGCCGTAGAAGTGCAGCAGTCCGGACAGGTGCCGGTAGGACACAATCGCCGCGACCAGGGCCACCGGCAGCAGCCCGCCGAACCGGAGCATGGTCCACCGCCGCAGGACTGGCCAGGCGATCCGGGCGAAGATCTCCACGGCGATGAACAGAGCGATTGGCCAGAACACCGCGCCGACCACGGCCCCGGGGCGTGGCTGCCAGGTCTCCACCGCCGCAGGACCGGCCTCGATCACAGCGGTTGGGGGCACGTAGGAGTGGGCGACGTTCGCGGCGATGCTGACCGCCCCGCCGAGGAGCACGCCGAGGTAGGCCCAGCCCCGCCCGGTCCCCCGGGTCGAGGCGACGCCGGTCGGCGTGGTGGTTGGTGTGGTGCCAGTGAGCTGGTTGGAGGTTGGGGTGCCGGTCATGCCGCTTCACCTCCATCGACCAGGCGCAGCCGGCCATGGGTGTGGGCCAGATCCGTGATGTCGGGATCATCCAGATAGGAGAACCGGACCCGGGTCGGCGTCGGGTTGCCCTCCAGCACGACGTAGCCGACGCCGGGGGAGGTCAGGGGGATGCGGTCGCACAGCGCCCCCCGGTCGCGGGTGCCTTCCCCGAGGACCATGTCAACCTCGGATTCCTCCGCCAGGCGCAGCCCGATGCGGGTGGGAAACAGGTTCCGAAACGGCAGGACCTCTTTGCGGGGATCCTGCAACGCGGCGACGACGTGCACCCCAACCGCGCGGCCCTGCGTCAGGAGCATCCCCAGGCTGGCCTTGATCCGGTCTTTGAGTTTCCGGTCGGTGAGGTAGGCCGTCAGCGCCGCCAATTCGTCGATGATGATGACGATCAGGGGCTCATCGGCGGTGGGAGTGTGCTGGCGGGAGACCCCCCGCAGCCGGGCGGCCCTGGTCTGGGCGACCTTCAACGCTTCGTCGAGCATGTCAGCCATGGCCTGGTAGTCGTCGCAGGCGAACCGGGCAAACAACGGCGCCCCCGCCCCCAGCTCCATGCCGCCCTTCGGGTCGAACACCCACAGCTGCACGAGCCTGGCCTGCACGCCACCGGCCAGGGCGCGGATGATCGACCAGACCACCGAGCCCTTCCCGGAACCGGTCGCACCCACGATCAGCACCTGCGTGCCGAACAGCCGCAGGGCGTAGACCTGGCCGTTCTCCCGCAGTGCCACCGGCAGGGCGGTGAAGTCCGGCACCCCGGCAACGGGCATGGGGACAACGACCTGGGTCAGCAGATCCCCGCGCAGGAACGTCAACCCCACCAGTTCCGGTTTGGACCCTGGGGTGATGGTGCACGAGCGGGCGCCGAAGGTGTGCGCCAGCCGCAGGGCCACGGTGGCGTAGTCGTCGGGAATCTGCCCGGTGACCATCCGCACCGTCACCGCGTCCCCGACCGCCGTGCACCGCACCCGCTTGAGGACCGGCAGCACCGTCATCCGGTCGAAGGTCACCGACAGCCCGGCGGTGACCATGGCCGCATGCCACGACCGGCGGTAGACCATCCGGCGGTAGCGGGACAGGGCAGGCCACCACGCCCACTGTCGGAACGACGAGCGCCACCGCCACCACCACACGGCCAGGACCAGGGTTGGGGCGACGACAGCAGTCACCGGACCCGCCCACCCGAAGCGCACATACAGGCCCAGCAGCAGCGACACCGGCAGGGTGATCGGCCAGAACCGCAGGTAGACCACCACCAGGCGACCCAGGACCCGCAGGATCGACCACGTGACGGTGACCCACAGAGGCAGCCGGATCATCGGGGTACGCACATTCAGCAGCGCGTTGGGGATCACATCCCCACGCACATGATTGATCAGCGGCATGGTCAGGCCCCCGCTCCGGCCGGGGGCTGCGATGCGAGGACGCGGCGTGCGGCGCGACGGCGGGCACGGCGCTCGATCAGGCGCAGCCGGTGACGGGTTTCCCAGATGGCGGCGTCCAGTACCTGGCAGGCGTTGCGCAGCAGGTTGATCTCATCGGTGGTGCTGGCCAGGTCTTCCCCGCCGGCAGGGGCATCGAGGTAGCGATGGGTGATGGTGGCGAGGATTCTGGCCAGGTCGCAACGGGCATCGCCGGCGTCGGCGAAATCCCGGGCGGAGAAGTCACCATCGTCTAGGACGATGGGCGTCTTCTTGGAGGCTTGATCAGTCGAGGTGGGTACGGTGGGCAGCACGAGCCCGCTCCTTTTGAGTTGAGGGGTTGGGTTGGTGACCGCAGGGGCGGGAGACTTCTTGGCGGAGGTATGACCCGCCCCTTGCGGGAATCGGTCGTTGGTCCCGGGAACGCCGAGCCGGCATTAGGCCGCAGCGGCGGCTGTCGCTGCTGGGGTGGCGAGCGTCGCGGGGTCGACCATCGCGGCGGCCCGGATCGACCAGGCCAGCCGAGCCCGGCACTTGTGCGGGGTGCGCCCGCCCTTGCAGCCGGAGGTGTCGGTGTACGGGGTGACCGTCACGTCGGTGAAGGCCACCGCTGGCGGGTAGCCGGGGATCGCGGCAGCCGGGGGCACGGGCTGATGCGGGGCGGAGATCTTCACCTTGACCTCGGTGGAGCGGCCGAAGCGTCCCGCCTGAGGGTCCAGGTCGAGAACCCGGACCATCCACACCCGCTCGCCGTGCTCGTCGCGGGCCTGGTTGTCGTCCTCCCGCAGCCGGTCGAAGTCGACCGACTTGTCTACCCCGAGCAGTAGCGCGCCGTTGGGGAACACGTACTCGAACGGGACGGGGATCTTGATCGAACTGGGAATCACGGTGTCACTCCTCCATCATCGGAACTTGCCCCGCAAGTATAGCCACCATGTCAGTACAACTGACAAGCCGATGGAGTTGTAAACACACCTCTTGTCAGAGAATGCGAAAACACCCGAACCGGGCGAGCCAGTTCGGGTGTCGGCGACGCAGAAGGGCTACGGCAGCGGGTAGGTGTCCTCGATCTCATGTAGAGCACCGGCCATGACCAGCACGGACACCAGCACCGGCAC
>JAFGOK010000516.1 GCA_016926535.1 Micromonosporaceae bacterium
AGCTCCGCCGCCTGCCTCGCCTGGACCAGGCTTGCCTCCCCCGCCTCCCGCTCCCGCGCAGCGACATAGCGTCGCTGCCAGTCGAGCACCGCAGGGCACAGCACATCGTGAAACACCTCGTACCGAGGCGGGCCGGGTTGCTCCGCCGGAGCTGGCACCAACCGCAGGATCTGGCTGGTGCCGCCAGACAGCCGCTCCAGGGTCTCGCTCAGCGCTCCCGAGGACGGCAGCCCGGCAAGGTACGCGAGCGACTCGGCGGAGCTGGCCACCTTGGACCCGGACGGGGTCACCAGGTAGGGCATGACCTGCGCGGCCAGGGCCAGGTGCTGCTCTGGCAGGTCTGCCATCACCGCGTCCAGATGGGTGCCGACGATGCCCTCCGCGCCTCCGAGCGCCGCGAGGGTCGCCAGCCTGAGGGCGTCGGAGCCGGCGAAGGCTTCCTCCAGCCAGAGCCTGGTCATCACCAGTTGCAGGAACGGGGTCTCGATGGTCCGGCCGTCCTCGATGCCGCCCCGGCCACCGTCCGCGGCGGCGACCCTGCCCGTTCGCAGCTGGGCCAGGAGCTCCTCGACCAGGCCGTCCTCAATGGTGACCGCACGGTCTGGACCGTTCTCGGCGTTGTACTGCCGCACCGGCCCCTCGATCGCGGCCCTGGCCCCGTCCGGCCGGAGATGCTCCAGCCGCAGGGAGTTGCCCAGGATGCCCGGGACGTGAGCCGCGAACCGGTCCAGCTTGGCCAGCGCTTCCTCGCGGATGCCGATGAGCACGCTGGCTCGCAGCCCCGGCGCGGCGACGATCCTGCCGAGTTCCTCTGCGAACGCTCGCATCGCCGGTTCTGTGGTGTAGAGAGCGATCTCCTCAAACTGGTCGAACAGGAGGTAGACCTCGGCTTCCAGGCGCTCTGACACCCTGCGCAGCAGCCCGGCCGACAGCGCCGCCCCGGCCGGCACCAGCTCCTCGGCGTCAGCGGCCAGGCCAGGGGGTATCGCCTCCCGGAGGGCCGACCCGACACTGGTCAGGGGGTCAGACGTCCAGGAGGACTGGTAGACGACCACCGCCTGGTTGATGGCAAGGTGGCTGAAACCGCCTGTTGGCAGCTGCCGCAGCTGCCGCAACACCCCAGCTCGCAGCAGGGAACTCTTGCCGACCCCGCTGGGCCCGTACAGCACGACCAGCCGGCTGGCCATCAGGTTGGCGACGACCATGTCAAGGTCATCGTCCCGGCCGAAGAAGTACCGCTCCTCTGCCTCCGTGTACGGCATCAGCCCTTGGAAGGGGCAGGCAGAAAGCCTGCCGAGATGGGCCACCGCCAGGTCGGAGGTGTCGGCCAGGTCATCCTCTGGCCACGTTTGCAGGCGCTCTGTCACTGTGCACCACCAACCTCAACCGCCGGAACCTGCAACTACCGAGTCATCACAAATGAGTTTGAATAGGGCAATTCACGCTGCCAACGTACCATCGTTCACGTTTCCAGGGGTCAGCTTTCGGAGAGGTCAGTAACCCGGCGGCACCAGCAGCGAACCCAGTTGATCGATTACATCGATAATTGTGCGTTATATGCCATATGATTTATTTGCACGGTATACCATGATCCGAGGATTGCTCACAGTCCAGATGCTCTGGCTGACATGCCGGCGTCACCGCCAACGGCACAGCGGGGGGACAGATGCCAAGGCTCGGGGTCAACGGCCGGATGGCTGCCTACGGCAGCCTCAGCGTGCTGGCGGCCGGACTACTCACCGCCGGAGGCGCGCTGACGCTGGAGGACCCAGCCCAGGCAGCCGCAAGCGCCGGTGGCCACCACACCTGCGTGCTCACCCCGGACGGCGAAGCCCGCTGCTGGGGCACCAACACCAGCGGGCAGGTCGGCGACGGGACGACCACCAGCAGGACTACCCCCGTCCCCGTGCGGACCAGCTCGGCCTTCACCGACATCGCGACCGGCAGCTGGCACACCTGTGCCCTCTCCACCGGCGGGAAGGCCTACTGCTGGGGCGGCAACGGCCACGGGCAACTCGGCAACGGCGCGACCACCAGCACGAGTACCCCCGTCCCAGTGCAGACCAGCCTGGCCTTCACCAGCATCAGCGCCAACGGCGACACCACCTGTGCCCTCACCCGGGGTGGGAAGGCCTACTGCTGGGGCCGCAACGACTACGGGCAGGTCGGCAAGGGGACGGTCACGGAGAGGGAGTCGATTCCCGTCCCGGTCAGCACCACCGGCGTCGCCGGAGGAGCCTTCGCCAGCGTCAGCGTCGGCGGCTACCACACCTGCGGTTTCTCGACCGGCCGCAGGGCGTACTGCTGGGGCAGCCGCGCCTTCGGGCAGACCGGCGCGGCTGCGACCAGCTCGGACCTCAGCCGAGAGCCAGCCCCGGTCGCCGTCGACGTCACCCGGGACCTGCCGGACGGGACAACGAGCGCCATCGCGCTGAGCGGGGTCGTCGCGGGCCGCTTCCACACGTGCGCGCTCTCGACCGGAGGAGCGGCCCTCTGCTGGGGGTTCAACGGCCACGGCCAGATCGGCAACGGGGAGGCCGGCACCAGCCCGATCCCGGAGCCGCTGGTCAACCCGATCCCCGCCTCGCTGATCGTGCCGGCCCCGGTCGCTGTCAGCACCGCCGGCGCCCTGGCCGGAGTCAGGCTGACGGGGATCAGCCCCGGGTACCGTCACACCTGCGCCCGCTCCGCAGCTGGCAGGACGTACTGCTGGGGTGACAACGAGGACGGGAAGCTAGGCAACGCCACCAGCGGCGACAGCCCGAAGCCGGTCGCCGTCAGCACCGCCGACGCCCTGGCCGGGGTCACGCTGACCAACGTCAGCGCCGGTTACTGGCACACCTGCGCCGAGGCCGCGGCACCGTGGCGGGTCTACTGCTGGGGCAACAACGGCAGCGGCCGGATCGGCGACGGGCAGACCACCAGCCGCACCAGCCCGGTCCTGGTCCTGACGGTCCGGCCGCCGGACCCGCCAGCCGAGGTCACCGCAGTCCCCGGACCCAACTCGGCCACCATTACCTGGTCTGCGGGGCCGGCGGCCGCCACAGAGGGTGTCATGAGGTACGTCGTCACCGCGAACCCTGGCGGCGCCTCCTGCGAGTCGAGCGACCCCGCCAGCCAGACCTGCACCATCACCGGCCTCCAGGAGGGCACTGAGTACACCTTCACCGTCGTCGTTGTGACCGAGGGCGGGGCGAGCACGCCGAGCGGCCCCTCCAACCGGGTGCTGCCGTACGGGCCTCAGGAGGCGGCGCCGGCCGGCCCGCCGGACCCTCCAACGAACATCATCGCCACGCCCGGCCCCGGAGTGAACGAGGTCACCGTTTCATGGACCCCGGGAGCCCTCAACCGCGGCAGGTTCCAGCGGTCCACCGTCACCGCCACGCCAGGCGGCCGGAGTTGCGTCTCGACCCTGGAGACCGTCCACTCCTGCGTCGTCACCGGCCTGGTCCAGACACGGCCGGCCAGCCGAGCCTCCCAGCAGACCCTCCCGGAGCAGCTGCGGAGGACCGGCACGACCTTCGGCCCGACCGCGCCCACCAGGCTGACCAACCTCACCCAGGCCACGAGGGCGTATACCGCCGCCCGCAGCACGGCGTACACCTTCACCGTCGTCACGACCACCGATCTCGGGGAATCGGCGGTGAGTGCCGCTTCCGCCCCGGTGCTGCCCAAGTACGCCCCGGACACCCCGACCGCGGTCACAACGGTTCCAGGCGACCGCCTGGCGAAGGTGTCGTGGAAGCAGCCGGCGAACCTCGGCACCGGCACGCTCAAGTACTACCTCGCCTGCGCGTTCCCGCAGGACGCGGAGGACGACGGCAGCTGCTCCCCCTCAGCGGACGTCCCGAGGCTGCCAGCCGCCCCGCACTGCACCTCGCGGGGCACAGAGTGCACCATCCCGAACCTGCACAACGGCACCATCTACCGGGTCAAGGCCTTCGCCGTCACCTCGGACGGGGTCTCCCAGCCAAGCCAGTGGTCAAACCTGGTCACCCCGGGCAATCCGGAAGCTGGCAGCACCCCGCCAAAGGGCGACGGGCTGCTGCTGGTGACCAGCAGCGGCGAGGAGATCACCGCGCCGGTCACCGCGGGTGGGGTCATCCGGCTCATGGGTCGCGGGTTCGCCCCCAACACTCCAGTCAAGATCTACATTTACTCGGCCCCGGAACTCCTTCGCGGAGTGGTCTCCGACGCCCGGGGCGGGTTCGACCTCGAACTCCGGCTCGGTGTGGAATTCGCTGGGGACCACACCCTCGCCGCCCTGGGATGCGGCCCGGAGGGGGACCTGTTCACCCTGGTGTCGCCGATCACCGTGCTGAGCCCCCGGGCCGTCGTCATCCCGGCCCACGCGCTCCAGTCACCTGACGCGTCCGTGCCGGTGACCGCGATCACGATCGCGGTCACGGCGGCCGGAGCGCTGCTGCTCCTCGGGCTGATCTACAGCACGACGGTCCGGCGGCGCCGCGCGAAGGCGGTGCCGGTGGCCGAGCCGGTCAGAACTTCGTCGAGCACCCCCGGCGCTTAGCCGCAGCAGCGGTGTACGACACCCCGTCGACCCGCAGGCCGCCACTGGTGAGCAGGGTGATCAAGCCACCCTTGTTCGGGAGCATCACTGGCGGTCGCAGCGGGATGCGGACGGTCTCCCCAGCAGGGAGCGTCCCCGACAGGGGCAGAGCGTTCTTGTCCCGGTCCAGCAGCGTCCACCCGGCGAGGTCGATGGCCGCGGCGGTGGTGTTCAGCAGGGTCACGGTCTCCGCCTGGGCCTCCCCTGCCGGGTTGACCAGTGCCGCGACGATCCGCACCGACTGGTCGGCCCCGGGTTCCGCCTCCAGGCGGTGACCGGTCGTGTCGTCGGTGTGC
>JAFGOK010000517.1 GCA_016926535.1 Micromonosporaceae bacterium
AGCTGCACCCCGAGACTGGCCTGGCGATTGGTCGGTTTCAGCACGCACCGGCCGCCGAACCGATCACGGAACGCGGCGACCTCCCAGTGGGTCGAGACGCTCTGCCAGGCCGGCTGGTTGATCCAGGCCCGGTCCGCCGCGGCCCGCAACACGCTCTTGTCCCGGAACGCGCAGGCCGCGGCAAGGCCTGCCCCCGGCAGGCCCCACGCCTCGGCGAGGGCTGCGGCCCCGACGACGCCGTATTCCACTCCGGGGAAGACCACCCGGACACCGACCGGCCGGCCGACGGCCGCGACCAGCGAGCTCGGATCTCGCTCCCGCTGGGTGGGCGCCGGCACCAGCCCGGCACAGCACGGGTGCTTGCCGACCCGGCTCTCGATGTCACGGGCGTCGATCACGTCGGGTTCCTCAACGAGCAGCACCGATTGCGGCGGCAGCGTGCGATCGAGTTCCTCGACCATACTCACGCTGTAGCCGACCAGCACGTACCGCACGGCCGGGAGATCGTTCTTCGGCATTGCTCCAATTTCCGTCTGGGAGTACAGGTGTCAGGGGTGCCCCGAGGAAAGAAACCGACATTGTCGGACCTGGTTGTATTGCCAGCCGCGCAAATCACGACTGAGAAATTCAGTTTCCCCGATCGTGGTAACGTCGCAGTATCGCGGGCGTAACGCCGATTTCCCTGGGTCACCGCACCACTTCGGGAGGCTTCTGTCATGTGGTCAGGGATCCTCGGATCACTCGTCGTCGAGCACGAGGGCGCAGCGGTCCGGGTGCCCGAGGGCAAGCAGCGCGTCATCTTCGCTACCCTGCTGACCCGCGCCAACCAGGTGGTCCCCTTCGATGCGCTGGCCGCGACCGTGTGGGACGACCAGCCACCAACCCACGCCCGGGTCGCCCTGCGCACCTATGTCATGCGCCTGCGCCAGGCGCTCGGCCCGGACCTCGCTCGGCGCGTCCGCACCCGGGCCGGTGGCTACCTGTTGGAGGCCGCCCCCCACGAGGTCGACGTTCTTCGCTTCGTCGAGCGCTATCACAGCGCGGGTTCGGCAATCCGATCCGAGCAGTGGGAAAACGCCCGCCAGAAGCTGGACGAGGCTCTCGCCCTGTGGCGGGGAGAACTCCTCAGCAATGTTCCCTCTGAGCGGCTCCGCGAGGACGAGTCGCAACGCCTCCAGCCGATGTTCCTCCAGGCAACGGAATGGCGAATTGAAGCCAATCTCCGGCTCGGCGGCGGCGGGGAACTCGTCCCGGACTTGGAGCTGCTGGTCGAGCGGTACCCGTTTCGGGAACGATTCCACGCGCAATTGATGCTCGCGCTCTACCGGGGTGGTCGGCAGGCGGAGGCGATGGCCGCATACCACCGGATCCGGCACCTGCTCGTCGAGGAGCTCGGGGTCGAACCCGGGGTAGAACTCCAGGAGTTGCACGCCCGCATCCTGGCCGGAGATGCCCAGCTCTCCCCGCGCCGGCAGCCCTCCGGCCCTGCTGAGAGCGTCAGGGTCCGGGCCACCCCCAGACCTTCGACCGTCGTCCCCCAGCAACTGCCCGGGACCGTGCGCCACTTCGCCGGCCGCAGCGGGGAGCTGAAGCTGCTCAGCAGCCTGCTCGACGAGGCGTTCGCGACCGACAACGCCGTGGCCATCACGACCATCGCTGGAACGGCTGGGGTCGGCAAGACCGCCCTGGCGGTGCACTGGGCCCATCTGGTAAAGGATCGCTTCCCGGACGGCCAGCTGTTCGTCAACCTCAGGGGGTTTGATCCGGCGGGGACGCCGATGACCCCGGCTGAGGTCATCCGCGGCTTCCTCGACGCGCTCGGCGTGCCGGCCGGGCAGATCCCCTCCGGCCTCGAAGCGCAGACCGGGCTGTACCGCAGCCTGCTCGCGGTCCGAAGCGTCCTGATCGTCCTGGACAACGCCCACGACGTCGAGCAGATTCGCCCGCTGCTGCCCGGCAGTTCCCGGTGCCTGGTCATGATCACCAGCCGCCGGCAGCTGACTGGTCTCGTCGCTCTCAACGGCGCCCAGCCGCTGGCTCTGGGCATGGTCACGGTTGAGGAGGCACGGGAGCTCCTCACCCGCCACCTGGGGCCGGGCCGGGTCAGCGCGGAGCCGGAAGCGGTCGGTGAGCTCATCGAGCTCTGCGAGCGCCTGCCCCTGGCCCTGTGTGTCGCGGCAGCCCGCGCAGCCAGTGCGAACCTGCGGCTGGACGCGCTGGTCTCCCGGCTGCGCTCCGAATCGGAGCGGCTGGATGGGCTGGACGGGGGCGATGTCGCGAGCAACGTGCGGGCCGTACTCAGTGGCTCCTACCGCCGGCTGAGCCAGGAGTCGGCCTGGACGTTCCGGGTGCTGGGCCTGCATCCGGGCCCGGACGTGTCGCTCCGGGCTGCGGCGAGCCTCGCCGGTCTCCCGCTGCCAGTGGCCCGTCGGACCATGGAGGAGCTCACCCGCTCGCACCTGCTGACCGAGCATCTTCCTGGCCGGTTCGTCTTCCACGACCTACTTCGGGCGTACGCCCGCGAGCGGGCGGAGGGCGACAGCAAGGACAGCGAGCGGCAGGAGGCGTTCCTCCGGCTGCTCGACTACTACCTGTACACGCTGCACACGGCGAATCTGCTGTTCAACCCGGATCAGGAGCCGATCGTCCTGCGGCCGGCCGCTGCTGGCGTCACCTTCGAGCGCCTCGCCGACGACGCCGAGTCGGTGGCCTGGCTCCGCGCGGAGCGTCCCTCGCTCCTCGCCGCCATCGCCCACGCGGCGGAGCAGGGCTTCGACGAGCACGCCTGGCAGATCCCACTCTGCCTTTCGAGTTCCCTGATCCGCGGCGGCTACTGGCACGAGGCCGCGGCGATCCAGACCACCGCGGTTTCGGCCACCCGGCGGTTGTGCGACCTGGGGGCCGAAGCCAGGTCCAGGGACAACCTCGGCCGGGCCATCAACCTGCTCGGGGCGCACGAGGAGGCTCGCTGCCAACTCGGGCAGGCCCTGGAGCTCTACCGCCAGCTCGACGACCACCAGGGGCTGGCCCGGGTCCGGCTAAGCCTCGCCCTGGTGTTCGACCAGCAGGGCAGGTACCACGAGGCAGTCGAGCAGGCCAGGTACGCCCTCCAGCTCTACCAGGAGATCGGCCACGAGAAGGGCCAGGCCAATGCCCTGAACGCCCTGGGCTGGTACCACACCATGGTGGACGAGTGCGGGGAGGCGCTGCACTACTGCACCAGCGCCCTTGCCCTGCACCAGCGCCTGCTGAACAGGCCGGGGGAAGCGGACACCTGGCACAGCCTCGCCCATGTGTACCAGCACTGTGGTGATCATCGACAGGCTCTTTGCTGCTACCAGCGCGCTCTTGACCTCGATCGGCAACTCGGGCACAGCCACAAGCAGGCCGAGACGCTCATCCGCATCGGGGACAACCACCGCGCGCTCGGGGACCTCCGAGCGGCGGCACTGGCCTGGCAGCAGTCGCTGACGATCCTTGAGGGACTGAACCACCCCGACGCCCAGCAGGTCGAGCACAAGCTGCACGATCTGACTGCCCGCGCCGGGGCGAGTCCCGCGAAGACCCGCCACATGGCCCCCACACAGCAGCCACACGGACATCCGGATTCCGTTGACGGGTCTTGAAGAGCCGCCAGCCGGCTGTTACCGTCACGCGCTGTTTGAACAACTATCAGTCCGTATCACTGTGATCCCGTCAGTCGTTACGGACGGATATCTTTGGCCATCAATCCCTCTGGAGGGACAGGGTATGAGCACAATCTCCTCGAGCACCGATCAGAAGTCGTGGATCGTCGCACTGCTGCTGTGTTTCTTCCTGGGCGCTATCGGCGTGCACCGCTTCTACGTCGGCAAGATTGGCACCGGCGTTCTTCAGATCGTGACTCTTGGCGGTTTGGGCCTCTGGGTCCTCATCGACCTGATCATGATCATCGTCGGCAAGTTCACAGACAAGCAGGGTCGCCCGCTGGCCCGGTAGCGCACTGCCCACCGGACGGGGGGGCATCGATGGAACGTCGTCGGTGAGTACGGGTCCTCCAGGGGGAGGAGGTCGGTCCGGGTGCCGTGACGGCCCCCGGACCGACCGGGACGCCGCCGACCGAGCTAC
>JAFGOK010000518.1 GCA_016926535.1 Micromonosporaceae bacterium
GGGGTGTCTCACGAGCCTGGACCGCTGAAGCCGCCGGATATAGTGCCTTCATCGACTTTTAAGGTCGGTGTCACCCAGAGATCAGAGATGCCCCCGCAGCCGTCGCGCTACCCGACGCGGCTGACCTGAGCGTAGGGGTGGTCGTTCCACCACATCGCATCGACGATGTCGTACCGCTGGGTAGCGGTGAACTGAACGACCAGCCGCGTCGGCTCGTTCTGGCTGGTCTGGACCGAGTGGTCGGCGTTCGGGGTGGCGGAGACGAGCGAGACCCGGCCAGGAACCATCCGGATGACCGTCGATCCACCGCGGACCTGGAAACTGCGCAGGTAGGAGGTCGTGCCATCAGCCTGGGTCGTGACGGTCCAGCCATCGACGACCGCTGGGGGTGCGGTGGAGGAACCAGCGCCAGCGCCGGCCGAGGGGTGCCTGGCAGAGGCGGACGGTGACCTGGGGCCGGCTGGCGTGCCGGAGACGGACGGGGACGCTGAGCCTGCTGGCCACGTTCCGGAGGAGGGGTTCGGGGCGGGAACGGCGACTGCGGAGGGGAGAGCGAGGTCCCGGACCTCTGCGGCGGACAGGGGAGCCGCCCGGTCGGGCACGGCGGCATCGAGCACCGGTCGCAGGCCGAACCAGGCCGCGACGATCCCAAGGGCCGTTGCGGCCAGCCAGGCCGGCACGGCCACCGGAAAAGACCGCCAGAACTTCATGCCGCCCATCCTGTCAACATCGACTACGGTGCCACCATGCCTCTCGTGTTACTGGTCGAGGACGATGCGATGATCCGCAGTGCACTGACTCATGCGCTGTCCGACGCCGGCCATGCGGTTGCGCCAGTGGCGACCGGGCTGGACGCATTGCGGGAGATTACCGCGAACCGTCCGGATCTGGTGGTACTCGATCTTGGTTTGCCGGATATCGACGGCCTGGCGACCCTGCGAATGCTCCGGGCGATCTGCGACGTCCCGGTGATTGTCGCGACCGCCAGGAGGGCAGAAAGCGACGTGATCCGCCTGCTGAACGCCGGGGCGGACGACTATGTCATCAAGCCGTTCTCCAGCGCGCACCTGGCGGCCAGGATCGCCGCGGTACTGCGCCGGGGCAGGGCCGCCCCCGGCGGGCGACCAGACAACCCGCCGATCGACGTCGGCCCGTTGCACATCGATCCGGATCGCAGGACTGCTGCGCTGGATGGCGCCCAGCTGCGTCTGACCCGCAGGGAGTTCGATCTGCTGGCCTACCTGGCCGCCCGCGCCGGCCGGGTCGTTCCGCGCAAGGAACTGGTCGTCGAGATCTGGCAGCAGCCATATGTCGGGGTCGACCAGACGCTTGACGTCCACGTCTCGTGGCTTCGGCGCAAGCTGGGCGAGACGGCATCCTCGCCCAGGTTCCTGCACACCGTCCGGGGTGTCGGGATCATGCTGGTCGATCCGACATCGTGAGTAGGGCAGCGTGAGAGGGAGTCTTGCCCGGCTGACCCTGGCGGTGACCACCATGGTCGCGCTGGCGCTGCTCATCCCGCTGGCGATCCTGGCGAGGGAGATCGTCGAGGAACGTGCCATCGCCGACGCCCGCGCGCAGGCCGCGTCGATCGTGACTGTGCTCGCCGTCAGCGAGGAACGGGACGTGCTGGTCAGGGCTATGGCCTCGACCAGTGCGGGAGCAGCAGGCCGGCTGTCGGTCAGCCTTCCCGGCCAACCCACCGCAGGGACGTCGAGGGCCAGCTCCGAGGAGGTCGCCCTCGTACGGGCGCACGGACGTGCGATCACCGCGAGGGTCTCCGGTGGGCTGGTGGTCCTCCAACCCGTCGCCCTGGACGGGGCCCGGACTGCGGTGATCGAGGTCTATCTTCCCTCCGCCGACTTGCGCCGAGGGGTGACGACAACCTGGCTTTCCCTCACTGGCCTCGCGATCGTGCTGGTTGCCGGATCCGCGCTGGTTGCCGACCGCCTGGGTGCCCGGCTGGTCACCTCGACTCGCCGTCTGGCCGGGGCGGCGGGGGCCCTGGGCACCGGTGACCTCTCCGTGCGGGTGCATCCCTCCGGCCCGCCGGAGCTGGTCGAGGTCGGCACGGCGTTCAACGTCATGGCCGACCGGCTCGGGGTGCTGATGGCGGCAGAGCGAGAGCTGGCAGCCGACCTGTCGCACCGGCTGCGGACGCCGCTGACGGCGCTGCGCCTCGACGTGGAACGGCTGCCGGCCGATCAGGTCGGTGATCGGATCCGGGGTGCCGTGCTTGCCTTGGAAGACGAGGTTGATGCGATCATCACTGGAGCACGCCAGCCGGCCAGCGAGCGCTCCGCGGAGCACACGGATCTGGTCGAGGTACTGGCCGACCGGCTGGCCTTCTGGATCGTTCTCGCAGAGGATCATGGACGGCCGTGGCGGGTGGTCGGAGCCGAGCATCCGATCTGGCTGGCGGTGCCGAGGAGCGATCTGATCGGTGCGGTTGACGCCCTGCTCGGGAATGTGTTCGAGCACACCCCGCAGGGCACGGAGTTTCGCGTCACCGCCGACCGTAGGGCATTCATCGTCGAGGACGCCGGTCCGGGTATCGCCGACACCGCTGCGGCCCTGCGCCGCGGGGCCAGCGGTTCTGGCTCGACCGGTCTGGGGCTGGATATCGCCCGAAGGGTCTCCGCGAGCCTTGGCGGGAGCCTGCGGATCGATCGTAGTGATCTTGGCGGAGCCAGGGTCACCATGCTGCTGGAACCGCCACGGGACGGCTTCTGACCATGTGTGTGGCTGGCTGGATGGTTGGCTGGTTGGTTGGGCGGCCGGCGGATCGCTGGCCTCCAGGGGGATGATGGGATGGGCCATTTGGCGACACAACCAGCCGGCTTTCCGGGCTTGCCGGTGGTGCCAACATGAGAGGATTCTTGCGCGCTGTCCGGTTTCGCTACGGTAGGTAGGAGGCACTGCGATGGGGCAACCTGCGTGGGGCAAGAGGGTTGATACTACGACGCCGAGCCCGGCGAGGGTCTATGACTACTTCCTTGGCGGATCGCACAACTTTGACATCGATCGCCAGATGGCAGCCAGCCTCCAGTCGGCGATGCACGATATTGGCGAGATCATGCGGGCAAATCGTTCGTTCCTGCGCAGGGCTGTTTCGTACCTCACCAGTATCGGTATTCGTCAATTTCTAGACCTTGGCTCCGGTATCCCGACCATCGGCAATGTCCATCAGGTAGCCCGGCGGATTGCCCCGGACGCCCGGGTCGTCTACGTCGACATCGATCCGGTTGCTGTGGAGCACTCCCTGGCCGTGCTGGACGGCGATCCGTTGACGGCTGTCGTCCAGGCGGATCTGAGGGACCCGGA
>JAFGOK010000519.1 GCA_016926535.1 Micromonosporaceae bacterium
CGGAGGATTGACCTTGAACACCGGGTCGTATCCGGCGACCTTGTCCTCGGTGAGCAGCAGGTGGTGCGGGGTCGCCTCGGCGGTAATCGCGATCCCCCTGGCCTTGGCCTGGCGCACGATCTCGACGCTACCGGCCGTCGAAACGTGGCAGCAGTGCACCCTGGCCCCGACGTGGCCGGCGAGCAGCGCGTCGCGGGCGATCGCCAGCTCCTCGGCGACCGAGGGCCATCCGGCCAGGCCGAGTCGGACGCAGGCGGCTCCCTCGTGCATCTGGGCGCCAGCGGTCAGCCGGGGTTCCTCGGCATGCTGGGCGATGACGCCGTCGAAGGCTTTGGTGTACTCCAGGGCCCGCCGCATCAGCAGAGGATCGGCGACGTAGTTGCCGTCGTCGGAGAAGACCCGGACCGCGGCGGGGCAGTCCGCCATCGCCCGCAGCTCCGCCAGGCGCTCCCCGGCCTGCCCGACGGTGACCGCCCCGACCGGGTGGACATCGACGAGCCCTGCCCGCTGCCCCAGGCGCCAGACCTGCTCCACCACCCCGGCGCTGTCGGCGACTGGCGAGGTGTTGGGCATGGCGCATACGGCGGTGAACCCGCCGAGGGCCGCTGCCCGGGACCCCGTCTCAACCGTCTCGGCGTCTTCCCTCCCCGGTTCACGCAGGTGAACGTGCATGTCCACCAGGCCGGGCAACCCGACGAGCCCTGCGGCGTCGACCACTCGTGCCCCAGTCGCGGACAGGCTGGGCCCGATCTCGGCGAACACCCCGTCGCGGATGAGCACATCGGTCGGATCCCCGCCGAGGAGACTCACCCCTTTGATCACATAGCTGCTGGACTTCGAACCGCCGGTTGCGGCACCACTCACTTCGCACTCCCACCGAGCAACAGGTACAGGACGGCCATCCGGACAGACACGCCGTTGGTGACCTGCTCAACGACGGTCGAGCGCGCCGAGTCGGCCACCTCTGGGGCGATTTCCATGCCCCGGTTCATGGGGCCTGGGTGCATGATGATCGCGTGTTCGGGTAGCCGGCGCATGCGCGCACCGTCCAGCCCGTACGCCCTGGCGTACTCCCTCGGGGAGGGGAAGAACGCCTTGGTCATCCGCTCCCGCTGGACCCGCAGCATCATCACGACATCGGTGTCCGGCAGCACCGCGTCGAGGTCGTACGAGGTGCGCAGGTCGCCGCCGAGCGCCTGGGTGATCCCGAGCGGGATGAGGGTCGGCGGGCCGACCAGCGTGACCCTCGCCCCGAGGGCGGCCAGCAGCCGGACGTTCGAGCCGGCGACCCGGCTGTGCAGCACGTCGCCGACGATCGCGACCTGCAGGCCGGCCAGGCACCCGAGGCGTTCCCGCATCGTGTAGGCATCGAGCAGGGCCTGCGTCGGGTGCTCGTGCGTCCCGTCCCCGGCGTTGATCACGTGACCGTCGATCCAGGAGGCCAGGCGGTGCGGAGCCCCGGAGGCCCAGTGACGCACAATGACGGCGTCTGCCCCCATCGCCTGGAGGGTCAGCGCCGTGTCCTTGAGGCTCTCGCCCTTGGAGACGCTCGAACCCCTGGCCGAGAAATTGATCACATCGGCGGACAGGCGCTTCGCCGCCGCCTCGAACGACATCCTGGTGCGGGTCGAATCCTCGTAGAACAGGTTGACGACCGTCCGACCGCGCAGGGTCGGCAGCTTCTTGACCTCCCGCCCGGACAGGCTGGCCAGCTCCGCGGCGGTGTCAAGGATGCCAGTCGCTGTCTGGGCGTCGAGATCAGCGGCTGAGAGCAGATGACGGATCATGAACGCTCCCCGTACAGGACGACGCCATCGGCGCCGTCGGTCTCGGCGACGAGTACCCGAACGGATTCGTCCAGGGACGTTGGAATGTTCTTGCCGACGTAGTCCGCCCGGATCGGCAGCTCCCGGTGCCCCCGGTCGACCAGGACCGCGAGTTGGACCGCCTTGGGACGGCCAAGGTCCTGGAGAGCGTCGAGCGCCGCCCTGGCCGTCCGCCCGGAGAAGAGCACGTCGTCTACCAAGATCACGCGGCGGGCATCCAGACCGCTGGCGGGCACCTCTGTGTGCCCGATCGCCCGAGCCCCGCGCAGTCGCAGATCATCCCGGTACAGAGTGATATCAAGCACACCAACTGGAACATCCACGCCCTCGAAGGCATGAATACGCGCGGCGAGCCGGCGGGCGAGCGGGACTCCCCGCGTCGGGATACCGAGCAATACGGCATCAACCGCGCCAGAGGTTTTTTCAAGAATCTGATGGGCAATCCGGTCAACGACTCTGGCGACATCCGCCGGAGTGAGAATTGCCTTACCAGCGGTGACCTGCCCAAACGGCGGTGTGACTCGCTGGGAATCGGATTGGCTGGGCGCGCCCGGGATCGAGCCGCCGGATGCATGGTACGGCATTGCGGGACTCCTTCCCCGCCTCACGGGACGGGTCTTAAAGGACGTCGACGTTACCGGCAACCCTAGCAACGTGGGAGCAGAACCCAGACATAGGGTCTCCAGCACTTGACCGCGATGCTTTGGCCGGTTACCGTCACGCTCCGTAGTGATCGCTGAGGGGACCCCTTCAGCGTAGTGACTGGGAGTGTCGGTATGCCGTCTGAGTACGCCAAGGCTCTCGGCGCCCGCCTGCGTTCCATCCGCCAGCAGCAGGGCCTTTCCCTGCAGGGCGTGGAGGAGAAGTCAGCGGGTCGCTGGAAGGCCGTCGTGGTCGGTTCCTACGAGCGTGGCGACCGGGCGGTGACCGTGTCGCGCCTCGCGGAATTGGCTGAGTTCTACCGTGTGCCTGTCGCCGAGTTGCTGCCGGAAGGCAGCGGCGTTCGGCACGAGCCAACCAACAAGATCGTGCTGGACCTGGAAAAGCTGTACGACAACCCGTCGGAAGAGCTGGCGTATGTCGCTCGGTACGCGCGGGCCATCCAGCAACAGCGCGGTGACTACAACGGGCGGGTGCTCTCCATCCGCGCGGACGACCTGCGGGCGCTGGCCATCGTTTACGACGCATCACCTTCTGGACTCATCGACCGGCTCAACGACCACGAGGTTCTGGTCGCTGACCCCCGGGCGCTGTTCCAGAACTGACGCCGTCTCCTGACGGTCAGGCCATCGGTCATCCCCGGCTCGATCTTGGACTTGTGGTGCCGCCCTTGGCGCTTCGAGCGCGTTGGCACCCCTGGGAGCCACAAGTCCAAGATCGAAATGCCTCGAAGCGAACCGACCGGATCGTGGGGCCGGATCGTGCTGATCAGCCCCTGGCGTGGTCAGCGACGCGGCCGAGCAACCCGTTGAGGAACCTCGGCGAGTCGTCGGTGGAAAGGGTCTCCGCCAGCTCGACCGCTTCCTTGATCGCCACCGGGGTGTCGATGTCGTCGCAGTACAGCAGCTCGAAGAGAGCGATCCTGGCCAGGTTGCGGTCGATGATCGGCATGCGCTCGATGGTCCAGCCCTCCGCGTAGCTGCCGATCAACTCATCGATGCGTTCGTCGTGCTCGCAGACCCCCTCGACCAGGATCCTGGTGTACGACAGGTGCTCCGGGCGGGGCACCGGCAGGCGCTCAATGTAGCTCTCCAGCACCTCCAGCAGTCGAAGCCCGCGCAGATCGGCCTCATACAGCACGTCGAGGGCACGCTTGCGCGCCTTGCGCCGTGACGTCATCGAGGCCGTGACCTCGCCGCGATGGCCCATCAGGCCCGACCGAGGTACCGGCCGTCGCGGGTATCGACTTTGATCTTCTCCCCGTTCGTGATGAACAGCGGGACCTGGACCGTCGCGCCGGTCTCGACCGTGGCCGGCTTGGTCCCGCCGGTCGACCGGTCCCCCTGGAGGCCAGGTTCGGTGTACGTGATGGTCAGCACGACGCTGGTCGGAAGCTCGACGTAGAGCGGAACACTCTCGTGCGTCGCGACGACGACCTCTGCCTCCGGTAGCAGGTACTTCGAGGCATCGCCGAGGGTCGACTGCGGGATGTGGATCTGGTCGTAGGTTTCGAGGTCCATGAAGACGTACTCTTCGTCAGCGGCGTAGAGGTACTGCATACTCCGCTTGTCGACGGTCGCGGTATCGACCTTGGTGCCAGCGTTGAAGGTCTTGTCGACAACCTTGCCGGACAGCACGTTCTTGAGCGTCGTCCGGACGAAGGCTCCGCCCTTACCTGGCTTGACGTGCTGAAACTCGACCACCGACCACAACTCGCCGTCGAGGTTGAGCACAAGGCCATTCTTGAGGTCGTTGGTGGTCGCCATCCTGGGTGCATCTCTCCATCTGGCAGTAGCTCGCCGCCGCTCCGGGCGGCAAGAAATGACCGCAGCAGTGTACCGACCGGCACCATCGGCCCTGCATCAGCGGTCGCGGTGTCGTTCCCCTGCCCCGCCAGCGCCCCCGCCCCCGGACCCGCCAGCGCTTCGCCGGGCGAGGTGGTCCAGGGCGAGCCGGTACCCGTCGATGCCGAGACCGCAGATGACGCCGGCGGCGACGGCGGAGATCACGCTGTGGTGCCGGAACTGCTCCCTGGTGTGCACATTGGAGATGTGCACCTCGACGAGCGGCGCCCGCAGCATGGCGCACGCGTCGCGGACCGCGTAGTTGTAGTGCGTCCACGCCCCGGGATTCAGCACGACCGGGGCCTGCTCCTCGGCCGCCGCGTGCAGCCAGGCGAGCATCTCGTGCTCCGCGTCGGTCTGCCGCACCACGACGTCCAGGCCGAGCCGCTGCCCATGCTCGACGCAGTCCTCGGCGAGCCGGGCAAAGGTCACGGCGCCGTAGACGGCCGGTTCCCTCGTCCCCAGGCGCCCGAGGTTCGGCCCGTTGAGCACGTACACCCGCGTTGTCACGTCCGGCAGCCTACGCCGCCAACTCCGCTGCCAGTCCCGCCGCTGGCGCCGGCGACCCGGAGGGCTCCCCGGGCAGCAGATCGGCGATCATCGCATCGACCCTGGCGAGCAGGTGCTCCGGCAGGACCTGGCTGGCCTTCGCCCCGGCAGAGGCCGTCGCGGCGCCGAGGGCGCCGAAGCCGAGCCCTGCGCGCGTCACCGCGGCCAGGCCGAGAAGGACCGCGGCTACCTCCGGTGCTGTGAGCATCAGCGGCGCCAGCCGGTAGTCCCTCGCCCCGGGCATGAGACGGAACCCCCCTCGCCGGCCGCGCTGGGCCCGCACCGGAATCCCGAGGCCACACAGGTGCGCGGCGTCCCGGCGCACCGTGCGCTCATCAACGCTCAACCGCCCGGCCAGCTCCGTCGCTGTCGCCCCGGGCCGGGTCTGCAACAGCTCCAGCAGGGCCAGTACGCGGCCCGTCGGTGGTGACATCGCCGGCTCAACCTCCTCGCGGGCTCGCCCCCCCGTCGGGACGAGCAGTCACGCGGTCGTCCCTTGCCAGCACCCGCAGGATCTCGGCGGCGACCGCTTCCGGCTGGCGACCATCGGTGACCACGGTCACTGACGCCACCTGCTGGTACAACGGGCGCCGCTGCTCCAGCAGTTGCTTCATCGTCGCCCGTGGACTCACGGTAAGCAGTGGGCGGCCCTGGCCAAGGCCGACTCTGTCCATCACCGCAGCCAATTCCACCGAAAGATGGACAACGACGTGGTGGCGCAGCCGCTCCCGGGTCTCCTCCGCGAGCACCGCACCGCCGCCGAGCGCAAGGACACCGGAGACGGTCCGCAGCGCCTCGGCGACCGCAGCCCGTTCCAGCTCCCGGAAGTGCTGTTCCCCGTCCTCAACGAAGATTTCGGGAATCGGCCTCCCGGCCATCTCCTCGACGACCGCGTCCGTGTCAACGAGTTGGACCCCGATCGCGTCCGCGACGAGTTGACCGACGGTTGACTTGCCGGCGCCGGGGGGGCCGACGAGGACGCAGACCGGGCAGACCCCGACACTCACCGCAGTACCAGGCTGTCGAGGTAGCTGGTGAGGTTCCGCCGGACCTCGCCGAGGCTGTCCCCGCCGGTCTTCTCCAGCAGGGCATCGGCCAGTACCAGAGCGACCATCGACTCGGCGATCACGGCGGCTGCCGGCACCGCACAGACATCGGACCGCTGGTTGATGGCGGTTGCCTGCTCGCCGGTGGTCACGTCGACCGTCCGCAACGCCCTGCTCAGCGAGGAAATGGGCTTCATGGCGGCGCGGACCAGCACGGGTTCGCCGTTGGTGATCCCGCCCTCCAGCCCTCCGGCCCGGTTGGTCAGGCGGGCGATCCCCTCTGCCCCCGGCACGATCTCGTCGTGGGCCCGCGAGCCCCTGGACCTGGCCTGAACGAACGCCTCGCCGATCTCCACGCCCTTGACCGCCTGGATGGACAGGATGGCGGCAGCCAGCCGCGCGTCGAGCTTCCGGTCCCACTGCACATGGCTGCCCAGACCGGGTGGAACCTGGTACGCGATGACCTCGACGACGCCTCCCAGGGTGTCGGCGTCGGCCTGGGCGGCATCGATCTCGGCGACCATCGCAGCGCTGGCGGCAGGATCGATGCACCGCACCGGGTCGGCGTCGATCTGATCTGTTGTCCCCGGCCCTGGCCGCCGGCCCGGCTGCGCCGCGACCGATCCGATCTCGACGACGTGCGAGACGACGTCGATCCCGGCGGCCTGGTGCAGCAGCGCCTTCGCGACGGCCCCCGCGACCACCCGGGCAGCGGTCTCCCTGGCGCTGGCCCGCTCCAGGATCGGCCTGGCGTCGGTCTGCGCGAATTTCTGCATTCCAGCCAGATCCGCATGACCCGGCCGGGGTCGAGTCAACGGCTCATTCCGTGCCAATCGCGCGAGTTCCTCAGGATCGACCGGATCGGCGGCCATCACGGTCTCCCACTTCGGCCATTCGGTATTGCCGATCCGCACAGCGATGGGGCTACCCAGGGTCCGCCCGTGCCGAATCCCCCCGATGATCTCGATCGCGTCCTGTTCAAACGCCATCCGGGCGCCCCGGCCATAACCGAGACGGCGGCGGCGGAGCTCCCGCCCCATCTCTCGGCTGGTCACCTCGACCTCGGCAGGGACCCCGTCCAGCATCGAAACCAGAGCGGGGCCATGCGACTCACCCGCAGTCATCCAGCGCAGCACCCCGCCAGTCTCGCATGCGCGCCCCGAGGGTCACTCGGGCGCTCTGCTACCGTGCTGCTTCGACCCGGATTTCCAGTGCCGACCCCACCGGGGGACACCTGATACCGGCGCACCGGGGAGAGGGCAATGCGGTTGTTGACGGAGAGGGCGATGACGCACCACCACGAGCGGCTCGGCGACGGGGTCGGCCTGCTGCGCTGGGCTGACACGCCCGAGGTGCTGCTCACGAAGTACCCAGCGGCCCAGCCGATTCCCGTGCGTCACGCCAAGCATCCCCAGACCGGGCGGGCCATCGTGCTCAACGGCGGCTACCGGCTCACCGGGCTACTCAACCACGACGACGTGTGGCGGGTCACGTTCGACGACGATCAGATGACCAGCCTGGAGTGGTGGGGTGCGGCAGACGGCGGCAACTGGCGCGCGGTCGAGCAGGCCGTCGAGTCGATGATCGGTGACCTGTCACGGCGGTACGGGTTCGGCCCGGTTGGTGATCTCCACCGGGCGGACGATGCCTCCTGGATCTCCGATGGGGTCCGCGTCGACTACCGGGTCGAGGGCGACCTCTACTTGATCCATATCGCGCCGGAGTCGGCCTTCGACGCCGCTGCCAGTGCCTGACCCATCGCCTGAACCGGGGCGCTCACCCCGGTGAAGAGCTCAAACTGCCCGAGCGCCTGGGAAAGCAGCAGATCCAGCCCGGAGACGACCCGAGCCCCGGCCGCGGTCGCGGCGGCAGCGACCGGCGTCGGCCATGGGTGGTAGATCACATCAAACAGCACCATCCCGCGACGCCAGGCCAGCGCGCTGAGCTGGTCCGCAGCCCCGGCCGGCACCGTCGAGATCACGACCTCGGCCGCCAGGCACTCGCCCACCTCGGACCAGGGCTGCCCGGACAGGTCGACCCCAAGCGCCTCGGCGGTCCTGGCGAGCGCCCTGATCGCCTCGGGCCGGCGGGCGTACACCGTGGCCCTTGCCCCGAGCAGCGCTGCGGCGGCCAGGGCCGCCCTAGCCGTCCCACCGGCCCCGAGGACGGCGATCTCCTTGACCTGCTCGACCCCGGCCCAGCGCAGAGCGCCGACGATCCCCGGGGCGTCGGTGTTGACCGCGTGCCAGCCCGCCTCCCCGCGGACCAGGGTGTTCGCCGCGCCAAGGGCCTCGGCCGCCGGATCGACGGTGTCCGCGACCCGCAGCGCGGCCTCCTTGAGCGGCATGGTGAGCGACAGCCCTGCCCACTGCGGCCCAAGGCTCGCGACCAGGGACGCCAACTCGTGCTCTGCGCACTCATAAGCGGTGTATGACCAGCCGGTCAGGCCTGCGGCAACATACCCGGCGGTATGGATCACCGGAGAGAGCGAATGACTGATCGGCTTGCCGAGCACCGCGGCGCGCCGCAGCGCGCCGCCAGCCGGATCGTCGAGGACTGGCCCGCTCACAGCGCTCCGTTCTGCCGAGCCTTCGCGCAGTTCTTCTCGTGCTCAGCGAAGGTCTTCGAGAACGCGGTATTGCCGGCCTTGTCGATGGTCACCCAGTACAGGATCGCAGTGTCGCTGTCCGGGTTGATCGCTGCCTTCAGCGCCGTCTCCCCCGGGTTGCTGATCGGGGTTGGAGGCCAGCCGGTGTTCTCATAGCTGTATGGATTGTTCTTGTTGTGCATTTCCGAGTACTTCAGCTCCTGCGAGGCCTTGGCGTCCTTGCCCTGGAGCTTGAGCGAGTAGTTGACGGCACTGTCGATCTCCAGCCGCCGGGTGGGGAAGTTCGGCCCGTACAGCCGGTTGTACAGCACCCGGGTGGCCTTGGCCATATCCGCCGCCAGCGGTGTCTCGATCTGGGCGATCGAGGCGGCGATCAGCACCTCGTACGGGGTGATGTTCCGCTCGTTCTGGGCCTGGTCGACGAAGTCGAGCTTCTCCGCCACGGCGAGGAACTTCTTGACCATCATCGAAAGGATCGACTTGGCCGTACCGTTGCGGGGCAACTCGTAGGTCGCGGGGAACAGGAACCCCTCGACGCTCTTGCCGGACTCCTTCTTGTCGTCCCTGGTGAACCAGTAGTCCGGGATCCCAAGGGCTGCCGGGTCCTTGGCCGCCGCCTTAAAGTCCGCGACCGGAATGCTGGTCTTCTCCGACAGCAGCGCGTAGATCTCCAGCGTCATCAGGCCCTCAGGAATGGTCACCTTATTGACCACGCGGCTGTTCGGGTCGAGCAGCAGGGCCAGGGCGTCCTCCCCGCGCATCTTCAGTCGCAGCTGGTAGAACCCGGGTGCGATGGTCAGGCTGCGCTGGTCCTTCTTCGCCGCCTCGGTGAACGCCTTGACGCTCTTGACGACTCCCTGGTCATACAGAGTCTGACCGATGTCCGCAGCAGTCTGGCCGGTTACGATCTCCACCTCGACCGAGCCGGTGCCAGCGGTGGTGTAGTCGGGAGTGACGAAGAACTCCTGGATCCGGTCCAGGCCGTACCATGCGGCCCCACCAAGCCCTCCGATGATCGTCAGGCTCAGGATCAGGGCGACGATCGTGCGCCCCTTCTTGCTCTTGCGGGGACGCCGCTGCTCTGTTGCTCGCTGCCCGCGCCGGTGCCGGCGCGGGGCTGGCTCGTCGTCCCAGTCAAGCTGCCAGTCCTCGTCAGTCCGCACGTTCGCCTCCGCCCCGTCGACCGCGGATGCTCCGGGATTCCAGCCAGCACTGAAGGATCTCCACAGCCGCGGCCTGATCGACGACCGCGCGCTGGCGTCGACCGCGCACCCCGCGCTCCGCCAACCTACGCGATGCGACCACCGTGGTCATCCTTTCATCGGTCATCCGGACCGGCACTGGATCGATCCGTATCGCTAGCGCCTCAGCGTAGCCTCTCGCGGCAGTGGCCGCAGGACCGTCCTGGCCTGCGAGTGTGACCGGCAGGCCAACGATGACCTCGACAACACTGTGTTCCCTGACGAGACGGACGAGCTCATCAAGATCACTGCCGGCCTCTGCGGGTTTCGCCCGCCCGCGGGCAATGGTCATCAGCGGGGTGGCGAGGATCCCGTCGGGATCGCTCACGGCGACGCCAACGCGCACCGTGCCGACGTCAACCCCGAGGCGGACGCCCCTGCCCGTCTCCTCCAAGGGTGGCTCCGCCAAGAAGATCTCCCATCAACCTGATCGTCATGTCGCAGCTGAGACGATACGGCGGCAGGCGGCATGGCGCGAGTCGCGCCATGGTGACGAGCATGGTCCCGGCCCGGTCGCGCCATGGTGACGAGCATGGTCCCGGCCCGGTCGGGCCAGACCAAGCTGACCGGGCCGGGACGTTCATTACCCCGGCAGCAGCGCCCGCTCAACGGCGGCGAGCAGGCCCGGCGCCGCGTCAGCCGCGACTCCACCGCCCTGGGCGAGCTCGGCGTTCCCACCGCCCCTGCCAGCCAGCGCTCCCTTGACCAGGACCGCGGCCGAGAGCCCCCGGTCAACGGCCGCCGGATTCAGCGCGACGACCAGGGAGGCCTTGCCCTGCGCTCTGGCTGTGACCGCGACCACCGCCGGCTTGCCTGCGATCTTGCCCCGAATCTCCTGCGCCAGTGTCCTGACGTCGTTGGCGGAGGCTCCCGCCGGAGCCTCGGTGGTGACCACGGCAACGCCGCCGATATCCCGGGCGGCCTCCGCCAGCGCCCCTGCCCCGGCGAGGACCATCTGGGCCCGCAGCTTCTCCAGCTCGCGCTCGGCGTCCCGCAGCTGCGCGACCGTCGCCTCGACCCGGTCGCCCACCTGCTCCCGCGGCACCCGGAACAGCTCGGACAGCCGCGAGACGAGCAGGTACTCCCGGGCGAGATGGCTGAAGGCGTCCAAGCCAACCAGGGCCTCGACCCGCCGGACCCCGGAGCCGATCGAGGACTCCGACAGGATCTTCACCAGGCCCAG
This sequence comes from Micromonosporaceae bacterium, assembly GCA_016926535.1. Classification (GTDB taxonomy): domain Bacteria; phylum Actinomycetota; class Actinomycetes; order Mycobacteriales; family Micromonosporaceae; genus JABDRL01. The sequence continues at coordinate 10,958 of JAFGOK010000519.1, forward strand.
CTGGCCGGATCGGGCAGCGTGGGTCCCACCGCACAGCTCCCGTGCGTAATCGCCGACCTCGACGACCCGGACCTCATCGCCGTACTTCTCCCCGAACAGGGCCATGGCACCGAGCTCTCGGGCCTTCTCCAGCGAGGTGATGAAGGCGCGCACCTCAAGGTCGCTGATGAGGACCTCGTTGACCTGCTGCTCCACATCGTGCAGCACACTGGGCGGCACCGCGGACGGGGTGTTGAAGTCGAACCGCAGCCGCCCTGGAGCGTTCAGCGACCCCGCCTGGGTCGCCGACTCTCCAAGGAACAGCCGCATCGTCTGGTGGATGAGGTGCGTTGCGGTATGCGCTCGGGAAATGGCCTTCCTGCGCTCCACCTCGATCTGGGCGTACGCCTCGGCCCCCGCCCGCACCTCTCCGTGAAGGATCGTGCCGCGGTGGACGATGACCCCGGGCATGACCTCTTGGACATCCTGGACGTCCAGCTCTCCGGATCCGACGGTGATCCGCCCGAGGTCGGCCTGCTGGCCACCCTTCTCCGCGTAGAACGGAGTCGCGTCGAGGATCACCTCGACCGTCTCGCCCTCGCCGGCTGCCGTCACCCGCTGACCGGCGTCGGTCAGCACGGCCCGGACCCTCGCCTCTCTGGCCGTTTCGGTGTACCCGGTGAACGTCACCGGCCCGCCGGAGTCCAGCACGCCCCGGTAGACCGAAAGGTCGGCATGGCCGGTCTTGCGGGCCTGGGCGTCCGCCTTGGCCAGCCGCCGCTGCTCTGCCATGAGCCGCCGAAAGCCCTCCTCGTCAACGGTCAGCCCCTGCTCCGCGGCGATTTCGAGCGTCAGGTCGATGGGGAACCCGTAGGTGTCGTGCAGCTGGAAGGCCTTGTCCCCGGGCAGCACCGTGTGCTTGGCCCCCTTGGTCTCCGTGATCGCAAGGTCGAGGATGGTCGTCCCGGCGCGCAGCGTCGCGAGGAACGCCTCCTCCTCCCCGTAGGCGTACGACGAGATCCGGCCGAACTCGTCGGCGACCTCCGGATACGACGGGGCCATGCAGTCCCGCGCGACGGGCAGCAGTTCCGGCAGGGCCGGACCGGACCAGCCAAGCAGGCGCATAGCCCGAATGGCCCGCCGCACGATCCGGCGCAACACGTAGCCCCGCCCCTCGTTGGAGGGGGTCACGCCGTCGCAGATGAGCATCAGGCTGGTGCGCACGTGGTCTGCGATCACGCGCAGCCGCACGTCGTCCGGGTGGCTGGCGCTGGCGAGATGTCCGGATCTCGCCCCGTACTGCTTGCCGGTCAGGGCCGCTGCCCGTTCGAGGATCGGGCGGACCTCATCGATCTCATAGAGGTTGTCCACCCCCTGGAGCAGGGCAGCGACGCGTTCCAGACCCATGCCCGTGTCGATGTTCTTGGCCGGAAGGTCGCCGAGAATCGGGTAGTCCTCCTTGCCCTTGCCCGGACCGCGCTCGTTCTGCATGAAGACCAGGTTCCAGAACTCCATGTAGCGGTCCTCGTCGACTTCCGGGCCGCCTGCGCGCCCGTAGTCCGGGCCCCGGTCGAGGTAGAGCTCGGAACAGGGGCCGCACGGCCCCGGGATGCCCATGGACCAGAAATTGTCCGCCTTCCCGCGCCGCACGATCCGGTCCATCGGCAGCCCGACCACCCGATGCCAGATGTCGATCGCCTCATCGTCGTCGAGATAGACCGTCGCCCAGATCCGCTCCGGATCGAGGCCGAACCCGCCGTCCGCGGCCGGCTTCGTCGACAGGTCCCAGGCGAGGGTGATCGCACCTTCCTTGAAATAGTCGCCGAAGGAGAAATTGCCGTTCATCTGGAAGAACGTGCCGTGCCGGCTGGTCTTGCCGACCTCGTCGATGTCAGGGGTCCGCAAGCATTTCTGGACGCTGGTGGCCTTGGAGAACGGCGGTGTCCGCTGCCCCAGAAAAAACGGCACAAACTGCACCATTCCGGCGTTGATGAACAGCAGGTTGGGATCGCTGATCGCCGGCAGCGGAGCACTCGGCACAACCGTGTGCCCGTTCGCCGCGAAATGGGCAAGGAAACGCCGCTTGATCTCCGCAGTCCTCATCGGTACCGCATACCTTCCTCGGTGGTGAAATCGCCGGAGTCACCTCCGGCCCAGTCCGCTTCGACCGTCACGCCGTCGACAAACGCCGCTTGGATCTCCGCCTCGCGCTCGGCCATCCCCTCGCGGATATCGTCGACCAGGGCACGGGCCGAATCGATCATGCCAGCAGCGCCGATCCGCGCCGAGGCGGCCGCTCCGCTCGGTGTCCACGCCTGTGCCCTTTTGGTCACCGCCCGCACGACAATCGCGCCGACAGCGAGTCCGACCCCGAGCCACAGCATGCGTCGCATGACCCACACCCTTTCTGACACCAGTATGTGACTGCCTTGGCGTGACCCTTCCGGCGGGAGACAGTCGGGCGGCATCATCTCAACGGACATTGTCCGGTTTCAGACCTTACGGCGCCGCTTGATTTCCTCGCGGACCTGCGATTCCTCGTCCTGCCTGCGTCGTTTTGCCGCGGCCCGTCGCACGCCGTATCCAAACGCGGCTACCTTGACCAGCGGATTGGCCGTCGCCGCAGTCACCACCGTGGACAGGTTCGCGACATTGGATGTGACGTGCTGGGCGTTCTCCACGATATGGTCGAGCCGCGCCAGCTGCATGTTCACCCCGTCGAGGGTCGTGTGCACCTGACCGAGGGCAGTGTTGACGTTACTAATCGTCGCATTGACGTTCCCGAGCATCGGCCCCGTCTGGTCCGCGACATCCTTGACCGCTCGCGTCGCCGCATCGATCGTGTGCCGCAAACGCAAGATCGGCACAGCGAGCACCAGCACCAACGTGGCAAAAGCGCCGGCCGCGATCAGAGCGGCGATCTCTCCGCCTCCCACGTCGTTCCCCCTTCAGTCTGAGCACGCTTCGCTTGAAAACACGCATTGCCAGTGTCTGGGACCTTACCGTCCATAACGCATTCGCGTGGTTCGCCGTACCGCAAGCGGTGCTGTCAAGCGCCCGGTTGGTACGCGATCCGGTTGAACACCTTGATGGTCGCCAGTGAGGTGCCACACCCCGGCCCCGGGATCCCGCTGGGCCCAGCGGAGGCGCTTGCCCCACCACCGGAGGCTGCAGCGGGCGCCTGCGAGCCGGTCCCGACCGTCGGACGCACCGGTGTGATCTCGCACGGTGCGTCCCTTACCCAGAGGTCAAGCACATATTCGTCCCGCTGCCAGCAGCTGTCGTATCCCTCGACCCCGACCGCGGGACATCCAGCGACCGCCCAGGACGACCAGCCTGCCTTGCCGAGCGCCTCGACGTACACCGGATTGGTCGTCTTGGCGTCCTTCTTCGACTGCCAGGTGCGCTCCCGGAAGCGGCACTCCCTGATGCACCACCGATTGCCGTACGCCTCGTCCTGGTGGCTGGTCTTCGCCCACTCCGGCAGATCCCAGCGGTCGAGTTCCGCGAAGACCGGATCGCGTGCCGCCTCCCGGATGACAAAGAACCCGACCGGGGCGCCCACCACGGCGATAACGATCAGGACGAGGGTTGCCACCCGCAGCCTCGCCACCTGCTTCAGCTGGCGGCGCAACTCGGATCGCGCCAGGCGGGGCGGCCGGGGCTGATGCTGCGGCCCGGGTGGGGGTGGAACTGGCTGACGCGCGGGACCTGGTCGGGGAACCTGCCTCCACGCTCCGGAGGGCCGCCGGCCCTGCGGCTGTGCTGTCCATCCCAGATCCTGCTCGCTCGGGATGGGCGCCCTGCTGGGTCGGCCACGCCACCGCCCGCCCTCGCCCCGGGCTGGGCCACCATCGCGGGGTGTCAACGATGCCGCTCCTTGCTCCCGTCCGTCGCCGAATCGCTGTGAGGCGGGGTGCCAGCCCCGCCGGGCTGGCTGACAGCGCCGCCAAGCGGGGTGCCGACCCCACCGGGCTGGTCGAGAGCCCCGCCGGGCTGGCCCTGGATGGGCTGGCTCGCCTCAGCTGTCCCACGAACGATACGCCGCAGCCTGGGCAACCGTTCGGCCATGGCGCGCTCGGCGCCATGGCGGCTCGGGCGGTAGTACTCCCGGTCAGTGAGTCCGTCCGGAGCGTACCGCTGTGTCACGACCCCGCGTGGATCGTCGTGCGGGTACCGGTAGCCGGCCCCATGCCCAAGCCCCTTGGCCCCACGGTAGTGCGCATCCCGCAGGTGGCGGGGCACCCGGCCGCCCTGACCTGCGCGCACGTCGGCAAGGGCCGCATCGATCGCCGCGATCACGGCGTTGGACTTCGGTGCCGCCGCGAGATGGATCACGGCCTGCGCCAGGTTGATCCGCCCCTCCGGAAGCCCGACCTGGGCAACCGCTGTCGCCGCCGCTGTCGCGGCGACCAGCGCTGTCGGATCGGCCAGCCCGATGTCCTCACTCGCGAAGATTACGAGCCGGCGAGCGACGAACCGGGCATCCTCCCCCGCCGCGAGCATCCTGGCCAGCCAGTGCAGGGCGGCATCGACGTCCGAGCCCCGCATGCTCTTGATGAACGCGCTGACGATGTCGTAGTGCTCGTCGCCCGCCCGGTCGTACCGCAGGGCCGCGATGTCGACCGCCTGCTCCGCCATCGGGAGGTCGATGGCCGCCGCTCCCTGGGCCGCGGCGGAGGCCGCTGCGGCCTCCAGCGCTGTCAGCGCCTTGCGAACGTCGCC
>JAFGOK010000520.1 GCA_016926535.1 Micromonosporaceae bacterium
CCAGCACCCAGACAGGACAAGGATATCCCCGGGAACCGTCGCCACAGAATACAAATTTGAATCTATCTAATTCAAATACTCTCCCTAGATCATGCACGGCATATGCGATATCGTCAGCCCACTCCATTATTTGGCATTCGAGTGATGCGAGTGGCGAGCCTTCTTCATTGATGGCAAAATGGAATGCATCAATATCAGACTTGAATACCCCCCACTTTTTCGATCGTATCTCATCTTCACGGTCGTAAAACCATGGGTATTTCAGTACAGAACGCAGACTGGCTTGGGTGAGGTCAAGTCCTGGTTGATCATATTCATGCACCGCAAGGCGTGTCAGAATTCGAAATGTCTGAGCGTTCCCCTCAAAGGAGTCGGTATCATCCGAGATGATTTTTTGAAGTTTTTCTTCCGCTGTATGTCCAAATGGAGGGTGTCCAAGATCGTGAGCAAGACCTGCGAACTCGGCAACGTCCGGGTCGAGGCTGTCTCTGAGCGTCGTCTCCGCTTCATTCTCGGAGTTATGGAGCAGATTTTCAGCTATTGAGCGCGAAATGTGCCCGACCTTGATGCTATGCGTCAGCCTGTTGTGGAATGACTGCCCTTGCGATGTTGGTGCGATCTGAGTGACACCACCAAGACGTCGAAACAGTGATGAGTAGAGTAGGCGGTCGCGGTCTCTCCGAAAAGCCGTGCGAATGTCATTTTTGGGTTTCTTGTCTTGTTGGGACATCCGCGCTTCGCGCTCTGAAGTCATGGCGCCTCCTGGGCTTCCCGATTTGGGCCGATCCCTCTGTATTTTGGCGATGACTTGCACAACGAATGGGGTACGACAATGGTGCTATCGTGTTGACGGGATTACGAAACTGCAAATTTTGGCATTAAAATGCAGCTGTGTGCATTTTCCAGTATTCGTCCTGCTGCCGGAAACGACGAAGCGTTTACGCGAGGATGGCCTCGTGGTGGTTCCAGGCGAGGTGGAGGCAGGCGGCGCCGCTGGGGGCGATGGGTTCGGTGGCCAGAAGCCGTTCGATGGTTGCCTGGTCGAAGGTGAACTCGCGGCGTTCGCGGTCGGCGGTGACGATGGTTCCCTCATCGTTGTGCGTGACCATGCCGGTGAAGATCTCATCGAAGATGTCGTCGTCGAAGATGGCGACGGTCAACACGTCTCCAACGTAGTTGAGCGCGTCGATACCGACACCGAGGCAGAGGACGCGGATCTTGCCGGCGTGGCGGGCTGCGTCCATGGTGCGGAATGGTTCGGTGGTGGCGTAGTCGATGGGTGGGCCGTCTCCGTCGTGCTCGGGGTTACCGAGGAATTCCTCGCTGTACTCGCGCATCATGTTGCGCCAGAGGTCGAAGTCGGGGGAATCCGGGGCGGGAATGACCGAGGCTGGTTGGAAGACCCCGGTTGGCATGACGCTGAGCATGCCTCCGGCGATGGCGACTTTAGCGGGATTGCGGCGAAGCATCTGGAAGGTGGTACCGGCGCGGCTGCGTCGAACAGTCAGGGTGCTGATCGACAGCATCAGGGGGTAAGCCGCGAGATCGAACGGGTCGGCGACCATCCGCCGGAACGGCAGAGCATCCCAGGTAAGGCGTTCAGGGCGCGGGGTGCCGTCGGGGTCGATGGCCACGTGGGCCAATTCGTGGGCAAGGGCTTCTCCGACGTCGATCATGTCGAAGTAGCACATGGCGCCGAGGGCGAGCATTCCGTTGTCGGGATTGTCCCAGTCGGCGTCAAGGAGGCGGTAACAGATCCGGTTCTCAAACAGCCTGGGGCGGTCGAGATCGCGCATGGCGCGGCTGTATCGGCTGTAGGGACGTCCGGGTTCGGCGAGGGGACGCAACGGCAGGGTTTCGCGATGCCGACCGGTGACCGGGGCCGGAGGTTGTCCCTTCCACGCGAGGGTAAGGCTGGTGAGGTCGACGGGCGCGGGCAGGCGCCAGGCCGGGGGCATCAGGATGCCGGTGGTGGCCAGCCGGGTCTCCGGCGGATACAGCTGGGTAACTCGGTGGGTGAGGTCAAGGCGGTGCTGGTTGAGGAGTCTGCGGGTGCGCAGCCACGCTTGGTGGCTGGCGATCGCCTGGGCGTCGGTCTCTCGGCCACGGTAGTTGACGCCGTGGGAGTCGTCGTCGGTGTTGGTCTGGGACGCCGGGCTGTCCCCGCCCTCCTTGCTGATCATTCCTGAACGATCACATGTGGCGGTCGTGGGCGGTGCTGGTTTCGCGGAGGTCTCGGGGGCGAAGAGCTGCTCGGCGGTCCATCCCGGGAACATCGCCTCCAGCACCCGGCAGTGGTCGGGGTAGGGCAGCCCGATGAGGTCTCCGGCCAGCCACCGGTACAGCTGCGCACGGCTGGGGCCACTGCCGATCAGGCGCCGATCGATGGTTGCCGCGGTCCGGTCGTACTCGATGGTGAAGGCGCGGTGGGTCTGCCAGTGCCGCTGGCGCAGCAGGGTCTTCAAACGGATCGGGGTGGCCATCGTGGGATGCCCTCCGTCTGCGGCGAAACATGACGTTCCCGGCACCGTATCAGAGACGAGTATCAGACGAGATAAGACGAGACTGGGAGGATTGACAGGGCCAGTCGTGACGAGACGCCCTGTGGGCGCAGTCTCGATACCAGGTCGGCACCGCCGTTCATCTGGTACGAGGGGGCCTTGTCAGTGTCGAGTGTGGTGGGATGTGCAGCCCGGCGCCGTGGGGTGTGCCGTGGCTGCGAGGGACGCGGTTGGCGTCTGGCAGGCGCAGTCCGGTTACCGCTGGTGACCGAAGCCACTACGAGTCTGGCGCGTCGGGTGTGCCCTGAGTGCTACCCCGGCCGGGGGTCGTCCGGCGAGTTCCCCGAGCAGCCAGTCACGGCAGGCTGACCTCCCCATCGGGCGTCACGGTGGGTGCTGGGCTCCGTGCTTCTCCGACGTGGTCACAACCCACGGCGCGACCCCGCCCACCGTGGCGCCGTCCATTCAAGACGTTCACGCTAGCTAGATTCCCCGTGGGAGGGACCTCATGAGCGCCGACCACGTCTCCCTGCCCTTCGACCCGAATGATCCGCCTGTTGACATTCCCGCCAGATGTAAAGATCGACTGTTGTGGGTGGTTGCTCGTCAGCTCTTCGCCGATCATCAGCCTGGGGCCGATGGCTTCTGCCAGGTGTGCCGGCCCTGCGAGTTTCACCCCTGCTACAGCTGGCAATTGGCGGACCTTGCGTTGCGGATCTCCTGCGAGCCGCGAGGCCTCAGCGTTTCACGACTGCTGGGCAAACCTCCTTCCGACCCGTTCGAGGGTCAGCGTTGGCTACTGAGCGCTCCAATAGTTCAGACGAAGTGCGCCGACTTGGGCATTTCCGGGCTCCTGAATGATCTCAACCATCGCAAGAATCGATCGACCTGATACCCGCCCGTCGACTCGACAGAGCTAGTGCCGGATGGATAACCTCTTGACAATTCGTGTTGCCATCGACGCTAGGGGCCAAGGATGCCGATCGAGTTCGCGCCACCCAAGTACGTCGTGATCGTCAACACCATCCAGGAGCGCATCGAGAACGGCATCTACCCGCCTGGGTCGACCCTGCCCAGCGAAGCGGCCATGATGGGCGAGTTCAACGTCTCCCGCCCTACGGTGGTCCGGTCACTGGAACTGCTGCGCCAGCAAGGATGGATCGACGCCCATCAGGGGAAGGGACGCACCGTCATCGGTTCCCCGGAGTCCAGGGGTCGCCGCGCTCCGTCCTATGCCAAGGCCGCTCTGGAGGTGACGGAGACCGGCATGGTGAGCGTGGTGTCCGCTGGCCCGGTCCTTGCCCCGCCCCGGGCCGCCGCTGCCCTTGGCCTACCCTCCGGGACTCCGGTGATCGCACGATGCCGTCTGGTCACCCATGGGGAGATCGGTCCGGTTGAGTTGTCGACGGTGTACCTGCCAGTGGAGCTGGCTGCGGGCACGCAGATGGGTCATCCGGCTCCGCTGGTTGAGGGAGTTCTCGCGCATCTGACCGCGACCAGGGGGATCGAGTTTGACCACGCGGTTGAGCGGATCTCAGCGCGGGCGCCCAGCGCGGAGGAGACCCGGTTGCTGGGGATCGGCCGGCGCGACTGCCTGCTGACCATCTTGTTCACGATTGGCGATCGTGCGGACAAGCCATGTCTGGCGATCGACACGGTCATCCCGGCCAGCCGGCGGGAGTTGGAGGACGTGTTCGCGATCTCGTGACCCTGCCGCGTCGACGGATCCACCTGACGGCTCGTGCCCGGCATTCTCGATGAGGACTTGATCGGGGTCTGGGCGCGAGCCGTTGTTGTCGAGACGGTGATGCCCATCGTGCTCATCTGGGTCTCTTCTGCCGATCCTGTCGGCGTCGTCCGGTTCCAGGTGGTGATGGGCGCCGATTTCTGTGCTACCTTCAAGACAACTTGCTAAGTCAACCGCCTAACCTGACGGTTGGATGTCAGTCATGTTGTGCATGTTGAAGGAGTTACACAGTGATCCCCAACTCCATCCGCATTCCGGTCCCGTTCGAGTACGTCTTCCCCAACGGGGCTCTGCTGCTGAGCGTCGACAAGGCGATCGACTTCGACCGGCTGCGGGACGACGACAACCAGACCCGCGACGAGCACGGGGAGCGCGTCTGGACGGTCCGGGTTCTGGACCTGGACCCGCAGGCGGGCAAGTTCGGACGGCCTGTTGAGACCAGGGTGAAGATCTCCGCCCCGCATCAGCCGGTGCCCCCGGCTGCGGCGATGCCGGGCTACCCGCCAGCGGTGGCGTTCACCGACGTGATGGTGACCCCGTACGCGGACACCTCCGGCTGCAAGGGCGGGCGCACCCCCCACAAGTGCCGGGCTCGGCTGGCCTGGTCGATCCGGGCCGGGGCCATGGTCGACCCCGCCACCCTGGACAACGCCCCGACGGCAGCCACGGCGGCCTGAGGATCCCCTTCGACAGCCGCAGGGGCGGGCGCATCTCCGGCAAGAGCACTGCCCGCCCCCGCGGTTCCCAACCAACCCCTTACTTGTGAAGGAGCGGGCTGTGCTGCCCACCGTACCCACCTCGACTGGTCAAGCCGCCAAGAAGGCGCCCATCGTCCTGAACGATGGCGCTTTCTCCGCTCGGGATCTCACCGACGTCGGCAATGCCGGTCGCAGCCTGGCCGG
>JAFGOK010000084.1 GCA_016926535.1 Micromonosporaceae bacterium
CGTATAGATACAAGACACTCCGACATTCTGGCGATTCCAGTCTATATCAGCGCAAGTTCACGCCCTCCAAAAAGACGCACCCCCGGTGGCCCCGGGACCGCCGGTGGTCGAGGCGACAGCACCAAATCCTGATGCCCGCTCCAGCGCGCGGTGGAGTGCCGAGAGATCCGTGTCCGGCCGCCGCCGCAGCGTTTCGATCGCGACCAGGATGCCGTACCGGTGCAGGCGGGCGATCAGGTGCCTGCGGATCCCGACCGGTACCGGGTACTCTTCCGCCGTGGAAGTGGCGAATTCGGGCAGGTCGATCAGAAGATCCTCAAGGTCGAGGTCGTCGAGGGCTGCGAGGGTACGCAGGCCAGCAAGGTCTGGCGGGCCGAGTAGCCCTCCCCGCGCGGTCTCCGCCAGCACCCCGATGACCGGGACGACCTCGAAGACCGATGCCCGCAGCTGCTCGTATGCTCTCGCTGCCAGCCGGCGCGCCGCTGGCCACGGATCCTCCTCCTCCCCTCGCCGGTCGATGTGGCTGAGGACCGCCAGCGTGTTGACCCCGGTCATGCCGCAGGCCGCTGACAGGTTCCGGAACTGGGCGAGCGTCTGGGCGTCGAACTGCTGGACGTAGCGGAGTACGTAGATGAGTGCCTGAGCGTGATCGCTGTCGCCGGTTCCCAGGACCATGCGCCGAGCGGCTGCCTCGTTCGCCGTCGTGATCGTGTTGACCCCAGGGGTGTCGACGATGCTGAGGTCCCGCAGGGCGGGGCAGGCGAGCTGGACCCTGACCCGCTCGATCTGGTCGGTGGGCAGGCCGAGGTCACGGGGGAGCCGCCCATCCCGGTCCAGCGTCGTGCGGCAAACCGTGCCCGCCCGGGACTCGACCTCGACGCGACCATCATCGAGGCCGTACTCGTACCAGGTGACCACCTGGGTGCACTCGCCGGCGTCGACCGGGGCAACCGGCCGGCCAAGCAGGGCATTGACCAGAGTCGACTTGCCGCCGCTGACGGCGCCGGCCACGGCGACGCACAGCGGTTGCGCCAGCTGGGCGTGGATCGCTCGCACCTGGGTGCGCAGCCCACGATCGATCAACCTGCTGATGGTCGTCGAGCACAGCCTGCGTACGGCTGCGCTCAGCGGATCCGGACCGGCCAGCTGTTCGGGCGGACCACCCATCATCGGGAGCCGGCTGGTGGTGGCCCGTCAGCACCGCTGGCACCAGTCGCCCGGAAGACCACAACCTTGGGTAACCGCAGCACCCGATCACCATCGGTGTACCCGCATCTGATCGTCTCGGCGATCAGATCGTGCTGGCTGGGATCCGGCGTCCCGACCGTATCCACGGCCTCATGTATCACGGGGTCGAACTGCTCCCCATCAGCCGTGATCTCTGTGATTCCCGCCGTCGCCAGCGCGTCGACCAGTACCTGTCGCAGGGGGGCACCCTTGCCCTCGAACTGGTCACGGTACTTGACGCAGGCTCTGACCAGGGTGGTGCGGCCAGGGGCGGACTGGCCGGCAAGGAGCCGGTCGATCTGCTGGGTGATGGCCGGGCTGATGCCGCTCCTGGCGACCTGCCGCAGCGCATTGACCATGGCGGCCAGGCCTGCGGTCTCCCTCCCCCCAGCCGCCGGTGAGGCGCTCTCCCCACCGGCTGGCGGGCCTGCCATGCTCGGCCCGGTGGGGGAGGCGAACGGCTGGTTGACCGCAGACCGCAGGTCAGGTCTCCATATTCGGGGCGCTGAACCCTGGGCCGGGACGGGGCCAGCACGCCGCGACCACAGGAAGTACAGGAACACCCCGCCCGTCGAGGCAACCAGCAGGAGGATGATCAGCGTAGGGAAGCCTGAGGGCGGCTTGGGCTCCGAGCACGCCCCCGCTGCCTTCGACGCCCCGCTCGTGACCGTGGCATCCGCATCGCTGGCCACTTGCTCCGCCGCTTCCGCAGCCTTTCTAGCCGCTGTCGCGGCTGTCTCGATGTCCTGCACGGCCGCGTCGATCGCCTGCTTCGCGGCGGCCATTTGGCCAGCGTTGTTATTGATTGCAGTGGTCGCAGTGCCCAGGCTCTTCTGTGCCTTTTCAAGCGCCTTCTTGGTGTTCTCGGCCTCCTCGGCCGCGTCAGGGGCGGCTTTGGTAACCAGGTCCACGGCGGCCTTCGCCGTGCCGACCACTGCCTCGACCGCTTCGTTCGCTGCCTTGACCGCTTTCCGAGCGTCAGCGAGGCTGTTCTTGGCGTGCTGCTGGGTTGCCTGATCCGCTCTGCCCTTCGCAGCCTTTGCCGCGTCCTGGGCTGAGGTTACGTCTGTCTGGGCTTCGTTGATCTTGTTTTTGGCTTGGTCTACAGTGGTTGTGAGCTCGCTGGTTGCCGCTGCGGCCTGCCGCCGGACGTTTGCCGTACTGACAGCGCTCTGCGACGCGGCCAGGGCGCGGGCACAGGATCCGTCGTCACCGCACCCGGTGGTGGCACTGAGTAGCAGGCCCGGCAGCAGGCCCAGCGCCATCGTCGCACCAGCGATGCGACCAGAGGTATACCGATGTGCGGTCACGCTCCGGCACCATCCACGGTCGCCATCCTCTTCAACATCCGGCGCAGTCCCATCCGATTCCACAGTGCCAAATACTCGAATGTGGAAACCGTATGTGGGTCCACAACAGAATTGCGGCGCATGTCACCCGTACGGGGGAGAAGAACTGGAGGGGCCCAGCGCCAGGAAACCGGCTCCGGTCGTGGAATGATCAGTTATCTGGTCTGCGAATGTGGCTTCTAGCGACAGTTGCGGACCAGCTCAAGGTGGTCCTAACGGTCGAGCAGCTTCGCGAGTTCCGCTGGGGTGGTGGGGCGGGTGCCGCGCAGCCCGTCCACCCGGTCGAGGAGTTGGCCAACCAGCGGTGCCCAGGCCAGGGTCAGACTGGCGCGAGACAGCAACTCACCATCGGCGAGGGCCTGGGCTGCCGGGGCCACCGTCACTGTCCGGTCGGCGACGACCGCGACGTCGTCCGCCCAGCGCTGAGCGAGATCAACATCGTGAGTGGACAGTATAAGGGTCGTTCCGGCGGCGTGCAGGGTCGCCAGGATCTCAAGAAGGGCTTCCACCCCGGCCGGGTCGAGACCGGCGGTCGGCTCGTCCAGGATGAGCAGCCGCGGGCGCATGGCAACGGCTCCGGCGATGGCGGCCCGCTTGCGCTGACCGAAGGACAGCAGGTGGGTGGGGCGGTCAGCCAGATCTTCGAGGTTCAGAGCGCGGAGCGCAGCGCCGACCCGGTCGTGGACCTCGTCCTGGGGTAGGCCGAGGTTGACTGGGCCGAAAGAGACGTCCTGAAAGACGCTGGCCGCGAACAGCTGGTCGTCCGGGCTGGAGAGCACCAGCTGAACCTGCTGGCGCAGCGAGAGCAGGCTCCGCCGGTCGCGGCGCAGCGGCACCCCGTCGAGGCGGATCGATCCGCGATCTGGGGCGAGCGCGCCGACCAGGAGCCGGAACAGGGTGGTCTTGCCGCCGCCGTTGGGCCCGACGACCGCCAGCCGCCGCCCGGTGGCAACCGCGAGATGGGCATCGTGCAGTACCGGGTGACTGGCATCGTAGGAGAAGGACAGGTCGCGCACTTCCAGCAAAGGTGTCACAGCAAGGCCCGGATCGTGTAGGTACTGGCGATGACCAGGATGAGCAGCAGGACGCTGAGGACGACGAACCCCGGGGAGATCCGGCAGGGCTCGACACTGACCCGCAGAGATCCGTCGTAGCCGCGCAGGGCGAGGCCTTCTTCCATCCGCCGGGCTCGGTCGAAGGCCCGGACGAAGATAGCGGCCCCCTGTGCGCCCAGGGAGCGGTAGGTGGTCCGCCAGGTGCGGAAGCCCAGGCGAGCGGCCTGAGCTTCCCGCACGGATCGCGCGGTATCCAGCAGCAGGAACAGCATCCGGTAGATCAGGGCCGCGATCTCCGTGACGACCGGAGGGATACCAAGGAAGGACAGCCGGGGGAGCACATCGGCGAGCGGGGTGGTGGCCGCGAACAGCAGCAGGCACAGCACGGCCGCGATGGCTCGGCCGGTCAGCCTGGCGGCGGCGGCCGGGCCGGCCGGGTTCCAGTCGATCAGGTGGTGCCCACCGACCGTCACCAGCAGCGGCACCGCTCCGATCAGGACAAACAGCAAGGGCGTGCTGGCCGCCCGGCAGAGCGCCGCAAGGCGCAGC
>JAFGOK010000521.1 GCA_016926535.1 Micromonosporaceae bacterium
CGCCTCGACGGACGCGGTTGCCCCCGCCTGGCGAGCCCCGGCCCACAGCTCGAACCACCGCACCAGGTCCTCCGTGCCGCAGCCGAGCTGGTTGCCGTTGTAGAGTTCCTTGCCCTGGGCCCGCAGCCACAGCCAGAGCGCCTTGTAATCGGCACTCGGATCCATGGTGCCGGTGACCGTGCCACCGCTCTTGGTCGCGATCTCCCGCCCCCAGGCGATCAGCTGGTCGTACGACCAGCTGATCTGCGGTTCGGCAACGCCGTACTGCTGGATGACGGTCTTGTCGTAGATCATTGCTGGGGTGTTCTCCGCATTGGGGATGCCGTAGGGCTTGCCACCGAGCTCGCCGTACTTCGCGAGGCTCTCCGGCATGCGACTCAGATCGATCTTCTTGGATGAGACGTGGTCGCTGAGGTCCATCGTCACGCCCCGGCTGGCGCGCTCAGACAGCCCGCTGTCCTCGATCTGGAACAGGTCGACGCCACTGCCGCCGGCGGTCATCGCGTCCAGCTTGGTGTAGTACTCCTTCCATTCCAGGGACTGCCGCTTGAACGTGACGTTGGGATGCTTCTGGGTGTACAGGTCGAGTACCTTGTTGGTCAGCTCCGCCCGCTCTGCCCCGCCCCACCAGACGATGCTCAGCTCGATCTTCTCGGCCGCCGGTTCATCCTGCTCGTCCTCCCCGCAGGCGGCGAGACCAGCGGACAGGGCGAGTGCCGAGAGCATTGCCAGGGGGCGGCGCTGCTGGAGCGCCCATCGCCCCGCGCTGGCCAGTGCCGCCGTCAGGAATGCCATGATCCTCATGGGCTGACTCCTCTCATCAGCCCTTGATTATCATTGACAAATCACTTCAAGGCAGGCATATGACCCATCCTCTCCATGACGCTGCTGCGGTAGTCTGATCGGGCGCCATGAGACGATGGTGTGCTGCCCAACGACCTGCTGGCTGCCGGAGTGCGGTGTGAGACGGTTTGTGACCCCCCGGCAGAGTCCTCGACGGATTCCCCGGCGGAGCCCCAGGCAGTGGGTGCACACCTGGGCTGCCGCCCCGCAGCTGACCGAGCCGGCCAACCTGCCCCCAGCACCCTTCGCCGGGGAGGGTCCCGCCCTGGCCGGCACCACCCTGCGGCAGACCGTCCAGATTTCCCTCGGCGGGCGGCGGATCCGGCTGCGCCTGTCCAACGCCTTCGGTGGGGCTCCGCTCCCCGTTACCTCCGTCGCGGTGGCCCACCCTGCCGGTGGGCTGGCCGGCACCAGCGCTGTCGAGCCGGGCACCTTTCGACCAGTGACCTTCAGCGGCCGACCCGGCGCTGCCATCGCCCCCGGGGCGCAGGTCGTCTCGGATCCCCTGGACTTCGCCGTGGCAGCGGGGTCCAGCATCACTGTGACCATGTACCTGGCCGAGGGGCAGGCCTCCCCCGCCATCACCTCGCACCCCGGAGCGAGGACGACCTCGCACCTGCTGCTGGGCAACCACGTCGCGGCGGTCGACCTCCCAGGCGCGGCGGTGACAGACCACTGGTACTTCCTCAGCGGGGTCGAGACCTGGTGCGGCCCGAGCGCGGCGGCCGTGGTGATGCTCGGTGACTCCCTGACCGATGGGCGGGGCTCCACGACGAACCTCAACGACCGCTGGCCGGACCAGCTGTTCCGTCGCCTGCAGCACGACCGCCGTACCGCCAGCGTCGCTGTCTGCAACCAGGCGGCCGGCGGCAACCGGGTACTCGCCGATGGCCTCGGACCGGCGGCCCTGGCCCGGCTCGACCGGGACGTGCTCGGATGCAGCGGGGTCCGGTGGCTGATCGTGTTCGAGGGCGTCAACGACCTCGGCACGGCGGAGGCGACCCTGCCAGCGCAGCGGCAGGTGGTCGAGGACCTGCTCTCGGCCTACCACCAGATCATCATCCGGGCCCAGGCTCACGGGATCCGGGTCTACGGGGCGACGCTGACTCCGTTCGGGGGGAATGCTCCGTACGACGATGCCGGGGGGCTGCGCGAGCGCTCGCGCCAGGCGGTCAATGACTGGATCCGTACCAGTGGGCGGTTCGACCGGGTGATTGACTTCGACCGGGCCCTTCGGGACCAGCGCGATTCCCGGCGGCTTCGGGAAGCCTTCGACGTCGGGGACCATCTGCATCTCAATCCGGCCGGGTACCGGGCGCTCGCACAGGCCGTCCCTGCCGGGCTGTTTCTGCGGCCGCCGCGAGTGCGCTAGCCGTTGGGCGCGGGCGCCGCGGCCCGCGGCGTCTGGAACCAGACACAGGTCATGCCGTTGCTGGTGGTGGTCCCATGGGTGCCGGCAACGGTCTGGATCAGCTTCAGTTCCCGCTCCCGCCGCTGGCCGGTCGTCACAGGTGCCCCCGAAGCGGGCGGTAGGGACGGCCTGGCTGCTGGGTGGCAGACCTCCACCCTGAGGGCATCGCCCCGGCCGGTCAGGCGCAGGCACAGCGGATCCGGTCTCGGGCTGCGCGACGGCTGGGCGGTGTGCCGGCGCAGAGCCTCGGCCAGCATCTCCTCGATGGCGGCCAGGATCGGCCGGGTCTGCTCCTGTCCCACTCGCGGAACCAGCGCGGCCTCCACCAGGCGCAGCGCCTGAGCGGCGGCGGAAGGCTCCGCAGCCAGCCGCTGCTCGAGCAGGACCCGCTCCGGGGCTTCGGTCGGTGGGGGCAGCCGGACCGCGAGCAGAGCGGTGTCATCGGCGCTCGTCCCGGCACGGTAGTCGGTGATGGACTGCTCCAGCAGGTGGACGGCGTCAGCCGCGGTCCGACCGGCGAGGCTCGGCAGGAGGGCGGGTAGTCGCGACGTGCCGAACATCCCCTCCGGCCCCCTGGCCTCGAACAGCCCGTCGGTGCAGAGCACCAGCAGGTCCCCCGGCGCCAGATCGCAGGTGCGCTCGTGATGGGTCACCGTGGGGAAGGCGCCGAGGAGATGCCCAGGTATGCCGAGCTCCGCCGTCGTGCCGTCCGGGCGTATCAGCAGCGGCGGGAAGTGCCCGGCCAGCCAGATCCGCAGGGTCGCCCCCGCCTGGTTCGGACGGAGCAGCAGGTAGGCGAGGGTGAGGAACCGCTCGTTCGTCGTCCGTTCCGCCAGCAGGGTGTTGAGCCGGGCCAGCATCGTGTGCGGCGGCAGATGGCTGGCCAGGGCCCGGATGGTTGCCCTGGCCAGCCCGGTCAACCCTGCGGCGTCGATGCCCCGCCCGGAGACGTCCCCGATGACCAGGGCGTAGCCGTCGTCAACTGGGAAGGCATCGTAGAAGTCACCGCCGACATCGGCGGCGTCGTCGGCGACCAGATAGCCGACGGCCAGCTCGACCCCGGGGATCGTCGGGAGCTTGTCCGGCAGCAGGTTCTCCTGAAGCCGGGCCGCGACGCGGGTGCGTTCGGCCAGCAGCCGGAGGTTGTCGATGGCCGTTCCCGCCCTGCGGCCGAGGTCTTCCAGGAACAGCCGGTCGTCTGGCTCGAACGGGTCGCTGCGATGCATGCGCCACAGGGCGAACGCCCCGAGCGTCCGGCCGCGGGCGATCAGCGGAACGGTCCAGGACGATCCTCGCTCCGGCATCGGGCTGGCCAGGG
This sequence comes from Micromonosporaceae bacterium, assembly GCA_016926535.1. Taxonomy (GTDB): domain Bacteria; phylum Actinomycetota; class Actinomycetes; order Mycobacteriales; family Micromonosporaceae; genus JABDRL01. The sequence continues at coordinate 3,573 of JAFGOK010000521.1, forward strand.
TGACGAGGTCCTCCCCGCACTCGCGCACGTAGCTGGGCAGGTCCGCATCTGCGGTGAAGACCGACCTACCCGTGCGCCAGGGCACGATCCGGCAGTCCTCCTCACCCGCCGCGATGACCGGGGTGTCGACGAGGGCTTCGGTCAGGGGGCGCAGTGCGGGGTCGGCGGCACGAAGGACTCTCCGGTAGAGGGTGCCGGTCTCATCCGGGACGAACACCGCGCACCAGTCGCCGAACCCGCTGGTGATGAGCAGGTCGGCTAGCCGGGTCAGCTGCTCCTTCGCATCCCCCGTTTCAGCGAGCTGGGCGCTGACCTCTGCCAACAGGCTGAACCTTCGCTGAGCCAGGCGGGCCAGGGCCAGCGCCCGGTGTTCCGCGTCGAACAGCTGCGCTCGTTCCAGCGCGATGGAGGTCTGGCAGGCGACCGCGACCAGGAGATCCTGATCTGCCGAGGTGAAGCCGCGCGATCGGGTCCAGCCAAATCCCACCAGCCCGGCGGGCTGGCCGCCGATCACCACTGGGGCCAGGGCCCCGGCCTCGCAACCATCATTGATGCGAGCAAGCGAGGGGTAGCGGCGGTCGCGCTCTGCGCGGGACATCCACCAGGTGACCCTGCCGGAGGGCTGGCGGAGGGTCTCCGCGATCGCGTCGTTGACCCGAGCCGGGAAATCGAGCCAGGATCCCGGGACCCGTTCTGGCAGGCCCGTGCTGGCCAGCACCTGGCAACGGTCTCCGGCAATGCGAGCGACGAAGCCGATTCGGGCACCGAACGTCTCACCGGCGGCGGCGGTGACCACCCTGGCGACGGCAACGCTGTCCGTCGCGCCTCCCAGCGCGGCGGTCAACCGTTGCAGCATGGCCAGCCGCTGGGCGGACGCGATCCACGCCGGTGGGATCAGCGGGTCGGAGGGCGGCGGGCCAGTCAGGACGGGACCGTCGTCCAGGGTCATCGCTCTGCCCCGCGACGGGGTGTCCGGGCCGGAGTTGGGGCAACGCTGCCCCCGACCCGGGATCCGGAGCCGTGGCGCGCCCTGAGCCGAGCAGGGATCCGCATATGAGGGATTGTCAAGGTGGGGATGGTCAGGTGACGGACCCCCTGTCCGTCTGATCTGAGATATCCCACCATGACGTGATGAGTCACTACTGTCGGTAGTTGGAAATTGGGGAGATCATGGTTGATACCTCCCGGCTCGCGTGCCATGACATACCCCCGTACACCGCATATCTCATACCATAGAACCATATGGCGGATGACACATGGGGTGGGGGAGTACTGCGGGCGTGGGGCCGTCGTGTCCCGCGGCGGTGGCGGCCGAGGGTGGCTCGGCGCGGGGAACTGGCATCGGCCGTGCTGGTGGCCGCGGCATCGTTGACTCCCTCCCTGCTGCCGAAGACGGCCATGGTCCAGGGGGTTGTCACGGGGATCGCGGCGGTGGCCGGCTATGCGCTCGGCAGCGCCGCTCGCTGGATGCTTGGCCCGGTGAGGCAACGGATCGCCGAGTCCACCCGGGCCAGGCTCGGATGGGTGCTGCTGGGCGGAGCGACCTGCTGGCTGGTGCCAGCGGCCTGGCAGGGGCAGGTGTGGCAGCAGGAGCTGGCGCTGTCCGTCGGGCAGACAGATCCACCGCCCACCAACGCGGTCGTCGCCCTGCTGATCGCGGCGGCCATGCTCGTGGTCGCCGTTGCGGCCGCCAGGCTGATGCGCGTGACCACCCGGTGGGCGACCAGGTGGCTCGCCAGGCTGCTGCCGCAGTGGCTGGCCGTGACTGCCGCCGTCGCCGTCGTGACGGCCGGGACCGCCGTTGTGACCTACCAGGCGGTCAGCAACGGTCTGCTCGCCCCGACCGACCAGTCGTTCCGTCTGGTCGACCGGGAGGCGTCCCCGAACACGCCGGCCCCGGCCGATCCGCTGCGCAGCGGCGGACCGGGTTCCCTGGTCGCATGGTCGACGCTGGGACGCGCTGGCAGGGAATTCGTCGCTCTCCCCAGCCCGACCGGAGGGCAGCGACCGATCAGGGTGTACGCGGGAATCGACTCCGCCGTGGACCTGGGGCAGCGGGCCAACCTGGTGGTGGCGGAGCTGGAACGGACCGGAGGGCTGTCGAGACCGGTCGTGTGCGTCGTCATCCCAACTGGGACCGGGTGGGTCGATCCCACAGCGGTCCGGGCACTGGAGGCGCAGTGGGGCGGCGAGTCCGCGATCGCATCGATGCAGTACTCGTACCTCCCCAGCGTGCTGTCGCTGGTCATCGACCGGCTGCGGGTGGACGCGGCGGCGAGGGCCCTCATCGGGGCAGTCGTGCGGCGCTGGGCAACCCTCCCGGCGGAGGGACGGCCGAAGCTGGTGCTGTTTGGCGAGAGCCTCGGCTCCCACGGGATTGAGGTGGCCATGCATGGGGTTCCCCAGGCCGAAAGCCTGGTCAGCGGCATTCTGCTGGTCGGGCCGCCGAACTCGAATCCGACCTGGTCACGATTGGTGTCGCAGCGCGATGCCGGGAGTCCGATGCTGGCTCCCGTCGTGAACGGCGGGCGATCGGTCCGCTTCTGGGCGGGGCCGGAAATGCCCCGGTATGACCGAACAATGGATCCGTGGCCAGAGCCGATCTCCGGTCCGCGACTGCTGTATCTGCAACACCCGTCTGACCCGATCGTGTGGTGGTCGCCGTCGCTGCTGTGGTCCAGACCGGGCTGGGTCGCGGAGCGAACGATCGTCAGCCGGGCTCCGCCGCTGCGGTGGCGGCCGATTGTCACGTTCTGGCAGATCATGGGTGACGCCGTGTTCTCCATGGAGGTGCCCAAGGGACACGGCCATCGCTATGGCGGTGAGATGTCCGCCGCCTGGGCCGCTGTTGCCCCACGAACGGTCCTCTGAGCTGGGCGGCTGTGGCCTGGGGAAGGGCGCCGGCCCTAGACTCAAACTCCGCCCATGACGCAGACCTCGAATCTCAGCACCCTGAAACCACCGGCAGCGAGCCCGA
>JAFGOK010000522.1 GCA_016926535.1 Micromonosporaceae bacterium
TATGCGCCGGTGATGACCGTCAACTACGAGTACTTCGACGAGATCACCCCGGACTCCGCTGTGGAGCTGGTCAAGAGGCTTCAGAAGCCGGAGGACGGGCTGCCGGTCTCCGCCCGGGGGGCCAGGTTGTGCGGGTTCAAGGAGATGTCGCAGCAGCTGGCCGGTTTCCCGGACGAGCGCGTCAGAATCACGGCGGATGGCCTGCCCGGAGAGCCGACCCTGGCCGGCAACCGGCTGGCGGAGCAGTACGGCATCGCAGTCTCGGGGTTCAATCCCGACACGCCGATCCCCAGCGCGCATGCCCAGGGTGGCCAGGCGGCAGGGGGGAAGGCATGACCGCCCAAGAGCCGGCGCCGCGCCTTGAATCGGCGCCTCGTCCAGAGTCACTGGCCAGGCTGACTCCGGTACTCACGAAGCGGTGGCTTTCGCCGGACGCCTGGCGGATCGATGTGTATGAGCAGCTCGACGGGTACACCGCGCTGCGGAAGGCCCTGACGGCGGACCCGGACGATCTCATCGCGCTCGTCAAGGCCTCAGGGTTGCGCGGGCGGGGCGGCGCGGGCTTCCCGACCGGCCTGAAGTGGCAGTTCATCCCGCAGAACGATGGCAAGCCGCACTACCTCGTGGTCAACGCCGACGAGGGCGAGCCTGGGACCTGCAAGGATTTGCCGCTGATGATGGCCGACCCCCACTCGCTCATTGAGGGCGTCATCATCGCCTCGTACGCGATCAGGGCCAACCGGGCGTTCATCTACATCAGAGGCGAGGCCGTGCACGCAGCCCGCCGGCTGCGCAACGCCGTCGTGGAGGCCCGGTCGCTCGGATACCTCGGCCAGGACATCCTCGGGTCAGGGTTCGATCTGGAAATCGTGGTCCACAGTGGTGCTGGTGCGTATATCTGTGGCGAGGAGACGGCGCTGCTGGAGTCGCTGGAGGGCAAGCGAGGCCAGCCTCGGCTGCGCCCACCGTTTCCTGCGACGCACGGGCTGTACAACAGCCCAACCGTGGTCAACAACGTCGAGACGATCGCCAGTGTCCCGTACATCGTGCTGGGCGGGGCTGACTGGTTCCGGAGCATGGGGACGGAGAAGTCCCCTGGAACGAAGATCTATTCAGTGTCGGGCAGGGTCGATCGCCCCGGTCAGTACGAGTGCTCGCTTGGCACGACCCTTGGCCAGCTGCTCGACCTGGCTGGCGGAATGGCGGAAGGTCACCAGCTCAGGTTCTGGACCCCCGGCGGTTCCTCCACCCCGATGCTGACGGCCGAGCATCTGGACGTTCCCCTGGATTTCGAGGGGATGGCCAGCGTCGGGACGATGCTGGGTACCACGGCGGTCCAGGTCTTTTCCCAGGCGGACGACGTGGTGTATGCCACGTACCGGTGGATCGAGTTCTACCACCACGAGTCCTGTGGGAAGTGCACCCCGTGCCGGGAGGGCAACTACTGGATGGTCCGGGTACTCCGGCGCATTCTCGCGGGCCAGGGCAGGCACGAGGACCTCGACCTGCTGCTCGACCTCTGCGGCAACCTGCTCGGTCGCTCGTTCTGCGCTCTGGGCGACGGCGCGACCAGCCCGGTGATGTCGTCGATCAAGTATTTTCGGCAGGACTACCTCGACTACATCGAGGGGCGTCGGGAACCGCTGCTCGCTGGCGCGGCCCCGGGGGCCGCAGGGGAATCGACAACCGGCGCCGAGCTGGCAGGGAAAGACTCATGACCGATACCGTGAAGATCACCATCGACGGGGTCGAGGTCGAGACCACAAAGGGCGCTCTGATCATCCGCGTGGCGGAGGAGCAGGGGATCGACATCCCCCGGTTTTGCGATCATCCGTTGCTCGACCCGGTCGGGGCCTGCCGCCAGTGTCTCGTCGAGGTGGCCGGCCAGCGCAAGCCGATGACGGCGTGCACGCTGACCGCAGCGGACGGCCTGGTCGTCAACACCCAGCACACCTCGGAGACCGCTCGGGACGCCCAGCGGGGGATCATGGAGTTTCTCCTGATCAACCACCCTCTGGACTGCCCGGTCTGCGACAAGGGCGGGGAGTGCCCGCTTCAGAACCAGGCGATGTCCGCAGGCCGGGCCGAGTCGCGGTTTATCGAGCAGAAGCGGATCTACCAGAAACCTACTGCGATCTCATCTCAGATCCTGCTCGATCGGGAACGGTGTGTCCTGTGCCAGCGCTGCACCCGGTTCTGTGCCCAGATCGCCGGTGACCAGTTCATCGATCTGATGGAGCGCGGCGCGGACCAGCAGATCGGGATTGCCGAGAATGAGCCCTTCAACAGCTACTTCTCCGGCAACACCATCCAGATCTGCCCGGTCGGCGCGCTGACCGGGGTGCAGTACCGCTTCCGCTCCCGCCCGTTCGACCTGGTGTCCGCGCCGAGCATCTGCGAGCACTGCGCCGCCGGGTGCGCCCAGCGCACGGACCACCGCCGGGGGGCCGTGCTGCGCCGCCTCGCCGGAGACGACCCGGCGGTCAACGAGGAGTGGAACTGCGACAAGGGGCGCTGGGCGTTCCAGTACGTCACGGCGGCAGATCGGATCGCGCAACCGATGGTCCGGGATCCCGACACCGGCGAGCTCCGGCCAGCGACCTGGCCGGAGGCGTTCGAGGCCGCTGCCGCCGGCTTGAGCGCGGCGAGGGCCTCTGGTGGAGTGGGCGTGCTGACCGGCGGGCGGTTGACGGTCGAAGACTCGTATGCCTACGCGAAGTTCGCGCGGACTGTCCTGGGAACGAATGACATCGACTTCCGGACCGGGCCGGCCTCAGAAGAGGAAAGCCAGTTCCTGGCGTCCTCTGTGGTCGGCAGGGCAGAGGTGACCTACGGGGAGGTCGAGGCCGCGCCAGCGGTCGTGCTGGTCGGGCTTGACCCGGAGGAGGAGTGCCCGATCCTGTTCCTCCGCCTGTTCAAGGCGCGCCGGGGGGCGAACCTGCGGGTGGTGGCCGTCGCTCCATTCGCCAGCCGGGGCTTGGAGAAGCTCGGAGCGACCGTCGTTCAGGCAGTCCCGGGGGAGGAGCCCAGCGTCCTCGACGCGTCGGTGCCGGTTCGCGAGGCCCTGGAACAGCCCGGAGCGATTCTGCTGGTGGGAGAGCGACTGGCCGGGGTTCGGGGCGGGCTTTCCGCCGCAGCCACTCTCGCCAGGGCGACCGGTGCCCGGATGGTCTGGGTGCCCCGGCGCGCCGGCGACCGAGGTGCTCTGGAGGCCGGTTGCCTTCCGAACCTCCTGCCGGGCGGCCGGCCGGTGGCAGATGCCGCGGCCATGGCCGAGATCGAGCGAGCATGGGGTCTCGGGCAGGGAACGCTGCCCGGGGTCCCCGGCCGTACCACCGAGGCCATCGTGGCCGCTGCGGGGACGGGGGAACTCGGCGGGCTGCTCATCGCCGGAGTCGACCTGGCGGATCTCGCTGATCCGGTCGCAGCGACCGAGGCGGTTGACCGAGCCGGGTTCGTCGTCAGTTGCGAGCTGCGGCGCAGCGAGATCGCGGAGCGGGCGGACGTCGTCTTCCCGGTCGCAGCGGCGCCGGAGAAGGCCGGGGTGTACATCAACTGGGAGGGGCGGGTCCGCCCGTTCGAGGCCGTGCTGCCGCTGGCTGGTTCCGTAGGGGTGCCAGCCCGGATGTCCGATGCCAGGGTCCTGGACGCGATCGCGGCAGCGCTGGGATCGGATCTCGGGTGCGGCGATCTGGCGACCCTGCGCCGCGAACTCTCCGCCCTTGCCGATATGCCGTTGCCGGGTGCTGCCAGCACGACCAGCACCGGTACCAGCGCCAGTAGCAGCACCGGTACCAGCGCCAGTACTGGCAGCGGGCCGGCGAGCCGGGCTGCCAGGCAGCAGCCTCCGCAAGTCGAGGCGGGGGCCGTCGCCAGGCCTGGGCCTGGGATGGCGGTGCTCGCGACCTGGCAGCACCTGCTTGACCTGGGGTCGATGCAGGCCGGGGACGGTCATCTCGCCGGGACGGCGCGGCAGCCGGTCGCCCGGATCTCGAAGGCCACGGCCGCGGGACTCGGGGCGAGCGACGGCGACCTCCTCGTGATCGGGACGGATCGGGGCGAGATTTCGCTGCCGGTCCTTGTGACCGATCTGCCGGATGGCGTGGTGTGGGTGCCGGCTAACTCGCCGGGCTCGACCGTCGGCAGGACTCTCGGTGTGGCCTCCGGTGCTCTCGTGACAATCGCTCTCGGAGGTGGCAAGTGAGAGTCGCCGCTAGCCTTGCTGACTTCGGACACGATCCCTGGTGGCTCGTTCTCGCGAAAGTGCTCGCGGTGTTCGTCTTCCTCATGGTGATGACGATTTTCGCGATCTGGTACGAGCGCCGCGTCGTTGGCCGCATGCAGGTGCGGCCGGGCCCCAACCGCAATGGTCCCTTCGGGCTGCTGCAGCCACTGGCGGATGGCCTGAAGCTGATCTTCAAAGAGGAGATCATCCCGAGGACGGCCGACAGGGTGGTCTACTTCATGGCACCGGTGATCTCCGCTACCTGCGCCTTCACGGCGTTCGCGGTGATGCCGTTCGGTCCTTCGGTCTCGATCTTCGGTCACCACAGCCCGCTCCAGCTGACCGACCTGCCAGTGGCGGTGCTGCTGGTCCTGGCGTGCTCCTCCATGGGCATCTACGGGGTCGTGCTCGCCGGGTGGGCCTCTGGCTCGACGTACCCGCTTCTCGGCGGTCTCCGGTCCAGCGCCCAGATGATTTCCTACGAGGTGGCGATGGGGCTCTCCATCGTCGCGGTATTCATGACCGCCGGCACGATGTCGACCTCTGAGATCGTCGCGGCGCAGGCTGCCGGCCGGCAGATCGAGGTCTTCGGCTTCGGGCTGACCATTCCGGGATGGTATGCGGTCCTGCTGATTCCCAGCTTTGCCATCTACTTCCTCGCTGCCGTCGGCGAGACGAACCGGGCACCGTTCGACCTGCCGGAAGCCGAGAGCGAGCTGGTCGGCGGGTTCCACACCGAGTACTCCTCAATGAAATTTATGATGTTCTATCTCGCGGAGTACATCAACATGGTCACGGTCTCCGGGCTGTGCACCACGCTGTTCCTTGGCGGATGGCGTGCGCCGTGGCCGCTGAGCGTGTGGGACGCGGCCGACAGCGGCTGGCTCGCCCCGGTCTGGTTCACGGCGAAGGTACTGGTGCTGCTGTTCGTCTTCGTCTGGCTGCGCGGGACGCTGCCCCGGCTGCGGTACGACCAGTTCATGCGGCTGGGCTGGAAGGTGCTCATTCCTGCGAACCTTGCCTGGATCCTCATGCTGGCCGGCATCAAGGTGCTGCAGCAAGAAGAGGATCTTGAGCGGCCAGTGCGAACGATGATCATTCTTGGGGTCGCGCTGGTCCTACTCCTGGTCATGACCCTGTGGCCGGTGGCGAAGGAGCCCCCGGTTTTCGCGTCAGAGGTCGATCCCGCGGGCCGGATCGGCGGTGCGGACGGCTTCCCGCTGCCACCACCGGATCTCCGAGTGCCGGTCAGCCCTCGTGCCGGCTCGGCAGAGGGCAGCGGGTCCGACGCTGGCGAGAAGGAGGTCTGACATGGGCGCCCTGCTTGGCACGATCAAGGGCTTCGGTGTGACCTTCAAGTACCTGTTCCACCGGGTCGTTACTGAGGAGTATCCGGAGGAGCGCAAGATCGCGGCTCCGCGATTCCATGGTCGCCATGTGCTGAACCGCCACCCGGATGGCCTGGAGAAGTGCATCGGGTGCGAGCTCTGCGCCTGGGCCTGCCCGGCTGACGCCATCTTCGTCGAGGGCGCTGACAACACCGAGGAAGCGCGCTACTCGCCGGGCGAGCGCTACGCCAGGGTCTATCAGATCAACTACGCGCGATGCATCCTTTGCGGCCTGTGCGTCGAGGCCTGCCCCACCAGGTCGCTGACCATGAGCAATGAGTACGAGCTGGCTCGCGACAGCCGGCACGATCTGATCTACACCAAGGAGCAGTTGCTCGCTCCGCTTGCCGAAGGCATGGAAGCGGCCCCACACCCCAGGCGGTTCGGCGTCTCGGATTCCGACTACTACCTCGCCGGGAACGCTGAGCCGACGAACGGAGGCGCGCGATGAACATCGCGCTGAAGACCCTCGCGCTGGAGACCCTCGCCCAGGGATCTGTCTCGACTGGAGAGGCAGTGACCTTCTGGATACTGGCTCCCATCGCGCTCGGCTGTGCCCTCGGCATGGTGCTTGCGCGCAACGCCGTGCATTCCGCCCTGCTCCTGGTCGTGACCATGCTCTGCCTCGGCGTGTTCTACATGGTGCAGGCCGGGCCGTTCATCGGGTTCGCACAGATCATTGTGTACACCGGCGCGATCATGATGCTGTTCCTGTTCGTGCTGATGCTGGTCGGCCGGGA
>JAFGOK010000523.1 GCA_016926535.1 Micromonosporaceae bacterium
GAGACTCCGTCGATCACGATGACCGGCCATGCCGGGACGGTTGCCGGAGTCTCTCATTCCTCGACGCCGCGACGTCGGGTGGACGCTTGAGGTCATTATTTGGCACTTGGCACTGTTTCGGGTGATTCATCGCTCAACACGATCACCGTCGCGGGCCAAGCCGCCGCCCTCCGCAAGCGCGACTGCCTCGGTCAACGTCGACGTCACCGGCCACCCGGTCTCGCCAAGCCGGTCGGCATCGGTGATCCCTCCGGCGTACAGCACGCACCGCGCCCCGGCCGATGCCGCGGCATCGGCGTCGTCGATCGAGTCCCCGATCAGGACGCAATCCGCGGCGTCTGCCCCGAGCGCCGCCAGGTGGCCGGCGAGATAGGCCCCCTTCAGATCGCCGAGCCCATTGCCCCGGCACCCGTCCACTCGGACCAGGAAGCCTGACAACCCACGCCGGTCCAGCTCTCGCAGCAGATCGACATGCCCCCACATCGACAGCACGGACTGGGTCCCCCGCCAGGCGCGCATCGCCGCCGTCGCATCGCTCGCCAGCGGGCATTCGAGGAGACCGGCCCTATACACCCCGTGGAACACCTCGTCAAGGTGCATGAACTCTTCAGCACCAACCCACCGGCCAAGGATCTCGGCGTAGTAGTCGGTCAGTGGACGGCGAAAAGTCCTTTTGTGCTCATCCAGAGTGATTGGCCGCCCTCCCGCCGCGGAAATGGTCGCATTCGTCGCCGCGATCGTCAGTGCGAGGTCGTCCAGCAGCGTGCCGTTCCAGTCCCAGACGAGGTGCTTCATCTCGGCGAGACTACCGCGCCCGACCGGTCATCCGCAGTACGACAGTGATCAATCTAGTCGGGTATGGTCAAGGCACGGTTCACCTGAAGAGATGATGCCGATATGTCGCGCCACAAACGCCCATTCGGCGCGTCTTCCCCACCACAACAGCCACATCAGCAACAGGACGCACACAGGGTGCGACATGCAGTTGGACAATCGTGGGAATACTTGCCGCCGTATGATCGCGTGTCCACTGACGGGTGATTCAGGCCGGCTGGTGCTGGCCGGTATGACACCGCCGTTCGTCGGCCCGCTCCGCCAGGTTGTCGCACCCCTCACGCCGAGGAGGCCTCCGTGCCCGTCTCAGCACGTCACCGCCGAGTACATCTCGGCCTCCCCACTTCGACGCACGGCCGTGGCACCGTCGCCGGAGCCGGGCGATGAGTGCTCTCGGACTGGCCGCATCAACCTCTGCGGACGTCATGGCAGCCAGAATCGCGCTCGCTGACGGGCTGAGCGTTCTCGGCGCCTCGATGCGGGACATGCTGGTGGATTCGAGGCCGGTCGGGAGGTTCGCGCGGATCATCCGAGGTGAGGGCGGGCTGCCGAGGACCCGACAGCGACCTCGTCACAATGAGACCCCGCCACGGCAGCCCACCAGCGACAACACCAGGCAGCCGGTCGGAAGCCGCTCAGGCCACGCACGGAAACCGGATCCCGTCGAGTCATCGCACCCCCCGCTGCGGGACACGATCCCGATGCAGGGCGGCGGCCCGGGCGGTGAGGCTCCCCGCCCCCAGCCCGCCAGACCGGATCCGACAGACGCGGCAGCGGAGGTCTGGGCGCTGATCGAGCGCGCCCAAGCCGGGGACGGTGCCGCATTCGGAAGCCTCTACGACCGCTACTTCGATACGGTTTTCCGATTTGTCTACTTCAGGGTCGGGAACCGCCAGCTCGCCGAGGATCTCACGGCCGATACATTCCTCAGAGCACTCAAGCGCATCGGTAGCTTCACCTGGCAGGGGCGTGATCTGGGGGCGTGGCTCGTCACCATCGCACGCAACCTGGTCGCAGACCACTTCAAATCCGGTAGGTACCGCCTAGAGGTCACCACCGGCGATGTGCTGGACGCCGACCGCCCCGATCGGGGTCCGGAGGGCAGTCCAGAAGCCGCCGTCATCGACCACATCACAAACGTTGATCTGCTAAGAGCGGTGAAGCAGCTCAACCCGGAACAGCAGGAGTGCATCGTGCTCCGTTTCCTGCACGGCTTCTCAGTGGCCGAAACCGCTCAGGCGATGGGCAAGAACGAAGGCGCGATCAAGGCATTGCAGTACCGGGCCGTCCGCGCGCTCGCCCGCCTGTTGCCCGAGGGGTTCAGACCGTGAACCGACCGGGCCCGGCGCAACCATTCACGTTGAGTCACACCGTATCGGACGGCGCCGTAACCCCGCGCCGTCAATTCGCGTTGGTACGAGTACGACGGTGGGTGTGGCGCCGCGCCACCCGGCCGATCATCGATACGGTTGCCCGGCACCATATCGACGCGAGCATCGAAGGGGGGTGCACCGCATGAATACTTCATTGTTCTCCCGTCGCCGCGTCGAGCGGTTTGCGCAGCTCATCGAGGAAGAGACCGAAGGCCGTCGCGACACCCCGACCGCCGCTGGCTCGGACCTCGAAGCACTGGTCTCACTGACCAGACGAATCTCAGATCTGCCCATGTCGGTCGAGTCGCACCCAGAGTTCCGGGAGGGACTACGTGCGGTTCTCATGGCGACCATCGAGCGCGAGGGCATCGGAGCGACCGCGAAACCCGAGGCGGGAGCTGACCGGGAGTCGCTGAGGGAGACCTTGGCCGCGGTCGCGGAGCGCCGCCGGGCCCGACGCCGCACCAAGGCCTTTGGTGCCGTGGTCGCCGGATTGGCAGCGACGGCTCTCGGCCTGTCCGGAGTCTCCGTCGCCAGTGACACCGCCATGCCGGGGGAAGCGCTGTACACCATCAAACGCCAGGCGGAACGCGCGCAGATGGCGTTGACCGGATCGGACAGCAAGGGACGGCTCTATCTCGACTTCGCCAGGACACGGCTCAACGAGGCAGATGCTGTCGTCGGTGATCCAGCCGCGTTCGGCTCGACCCTCAACGACATGGATGGCGAGACTAGGGAGGGGGTCAGCCTTCTGGTGGGGGCGGCGATCGATCGCAGGGACGCCGCATCGCTCGATGTCGTCGACGCTTTCGTCACGGACCAGCTTCGCGGCATCGACCAGCTCAAGGCCAAAGTGACTAGAGAGCTTGCGACCAGGCTGGATGCCTCTCGCCGCCTGATCGGCCGCGTTGCGGAGCGTTCACTCGCCGTCCGCGCGCTGCTGCCGTGTCCCTCTGCCATCGCATCCAAACAGGATGATCTTGGCCCGGTACCTGTCAGCGAGTGCGACGCAGCGGACCCGACGACCCCGTCGACCAGCAGCACGCCGTCCAGCACGCCGAAGAGCACGCCATCGGCCACGACGCCATCCGCGGGGCAGGCGACCGCGCCGAGTGGAGCGAACGCTGGGGGCACGGGCAAGCCGTCTCCCGCGACAACGCCGCTCGACGGGGCAACACTGACCGGCGGTCCGGAAGACATCCTTGGGGACCTACCGCGCTAGCGTCAGGTAAATTCCGGCATACCAGGATTCATCCGGTATGACGAACTATGGTGGTGTCTTTGGGCTCCGTCGCCTCGTGCCGGCTACGCTCGGCATCATGACGCCCGCAACGCACAGGGATGGACCATGGTAAACCGCCCGCGTCTCCGGAGACGCCCCATCTCCCGTCGCGGCCTCACCTCGGCGGGATGGGCCATCGCGGAAGTCGAGGAGGCCCTGTCCGTTCCCGCGGATCCCACCGCTGCCGCTTTCTTCGACGTCGACAACACCATGATGCGGGGCGCCTCCACCTACCACTTCGCCAGAGGGCTCGCCGCGAGAAAGCATGTCAGAGGCCGGGATCTCGTCCGCTACGGCTGGCAGCACGTGCGATTTCGGGTGGTCACGTCAGAACACGCCGGCCATATTGCCTCTTCGAAGGCTGCCGCTCTCTCATTCGTCTCCGGCTGGGGAGTCGATGAGATGGAGCGGCTTTGCGAAGAGATCTTCGATGACGTCATGGCGGACCGCATCTGGTCGGGCACCCGGGCCCTGGCACAACTCCATCTCGATGCCGGACAGCGGGTCTGGCTCGTCACAGCCGCTCCCGTCGAACTCGGCCGCATCATCGCCAACCGTCTCGGGCTCACCGGAGCACTCGGCACGGTCGCAGAGACCGACCAGGGCGTGTACACCGGCCACCTGGTGGGTGGTCTGCTCCACGGCCCGGCCAAGGCGGACGTCATCCGGGAACTGGCGGAACAGGAAGGCCTCGACCTGGCCCGCTGCGCGGCATACAGCGACTCAATCAACGACACCCCGATGCTGTCGCTCGTCGGTAAACCTGTTGCGGTCAATCCCGACGCAGCACTGCGCAGGGAGGCCCGCCGCAGGGGCTGGGAGATCCGCGACTACCGCACCGGGAGGAAGGCTGCGAAGATCGCAGCGCCGGTTCTGGCCGGTGCCGGATTGTTGGCCGGAGCCGTCGGGGCCGGCAAGGCTGTCCGCCGCCGCAGTGCCCGACGGTAGCGCCGTTCGGTAGGCTGCCTGCAACACAGCGGTCATACCGATCGCTGAGCGCTTGGGAGGAGCCCCGTGGAGATCCCGACCGCAGCTCTCGGGATCGCCGTTCTGGTGCTGGCGGTCGCCTGGATGGTTGCGCCGTCCGCCCGGTGGAGGATCCTCCGCTTTGTCTCCGGTGCCGGTCTGCTGCTACTCCTGATCGCCATGATGCTGGCGTACTCCCAGTCCCTTCGCTGAGTCTCGCCCGGTCGGACGTCGGGGATGGTCTGAAGCACAGGCGTTCGATAGGCTCCATGCCGGACAATCGACGCATCGTGGGAGGTCCTGGGGCTGTGCAGGTATGGGGTGCTTGGCAGGACGCTCACGGTCGGATGGTCGCGAGTCACCAGCACGCGAGGGCCCGGCTGGCGTCGATGCACCGCGAGCTCAAACATCTGCGGACCGATCGGAAACCGCGCGCGGCAGCGGCTGCCAGCCAGCGAGTGATCGCAGAGCGAGCCCGGGCGGCTTCCGCGGTTGTCGCGAAGGGCTGGCTGGGCGACCCGTGGCAGGACATCATCCTTAGTGACCAGCGCTATGCGCTCGGTCGGTCGCCTTTCCTGGAGCGGGTGTTTCTCCGGATCGGCGATATCATGCCCGGCGGCGACTCCGGCGTTCCCATGATGGTGCCTCTGCTCGGCGCGATGCACCTTGCCGTCGACACCGGGGTCCGGGACCGTCGAGTCGCAGGGCTCTTCCAGAGCCTGCTGACCAGGCTGTTCGCGGCGCTCCCAGCTGGCGGTCTCAAGGTCGTCGCCTTCGACCCGGCCGGTCTCGGTCGGGTATGGGGCCCGTTCCGGGATCTGGTCGAGACGGGAGTCATCGTGGAACACCCGACTCTGACGGCGGCCCTTTCCGAGGCAGAGGAACGGATCCGCTGTTTCCAGAGCGGCTCACCGCAGCCGGAGGCAGGCGGCGAGATCGAAGAGCGCCAGCATCTACTCCTGGCCCTGGGTGGCCTTCCCGCCAGCCTCAGCGGGGAAGACCAAGCCCGGCTGCTGGCCGTCGCGCATGCTGGCATCGCGGCCGGCGTGACGTTGCTGGTGGCCCAGTGGCCGCCACAGCGCCCCGGAGCGGAGGTCCCGGTCCTAGACACAACGATCCAGCTGTCTGCCGTCGACCAGCATTGGGAGGCGGGGACCCCGGGCGCCGGCACCGCGTTCAACTTCCCCATCGCCCTCGACCACGCCCCGGCAGTCGAGGTCATCGAGGCTGTATGTGCACCGGCGGCCGCGCATGCCCGCGCAGCCGCAGAACTGGCTTTCACTGATCTGCTTGCAGATCCTGCATGGACGGAGTCATCGGCCTCCGGCCTTGCCACCCCGATCGGTCGCTCCGGCCGGCATCTCCACGTCGTCCGGTTCGACGACGCAACTCCGCATTGGATGGTTGGTGGACGCTCCGGATCCGGGAAGACGAACTTCCTCCTCAACGTCCTCGCTGGTCTGACGGTTCGGTACTCTCCAGCCGAGCTGGCGCTCTACCTGCTCGACTTCAAGGAGGGCGTCTCCTTCACCGAGTTCACCCCGACCCATCGCGACCCGACCTGGATCCCGCATGCCGTCGCCGTGGGGGTCGAGTCGGACCGGGAGTACGGAGTAGCCGTCCTGCGGGAGCTCCGCGCCGAGATGGGGCGCCGGGCGGCCCGGATGAAGCGGGCCGGGGTGACGAATCTCGCCGATCTGCGCCAGGCCAGCCCGGATGCTCAGCTCCCAAGGATCCTTGCCGTCATCGACGAGTTCCAGGTCCTGTTCGCCGGCAATGACCAGGTCGCGCAGCAGGCGACCGCGCTGCTGGAGGAGATCGCCCGAAAGGGCCGCTCCTACGGAGTCCACCTGGTGCTGGCATCACAGACCATGTCCGGCATCGAGGCGCTGTACAACAAGATCGAGGCCCTTTTTGGCCAGTTCCCGATGCGGGTGGCCCTGCCGGGCGGCGGCGGGGTCCTCGACGTGCTCAACAAGGACGCCGACGGCCTCAGCGTCGGCACGGCGATCGTCAATACCGCCGGTGGCATCGTCGGATCGAATACCTCGATCCGGATCCCCTACGCCGATCCGCAACCCATGACCGAGGTTCGCCACCGGCTCTGGGAGCACCGTCCCCGAGGCAACCAGGCCCCTGCCGTCTTCGTCGGATACGCCCCCCAGCATCTCCGCCACGACCCGACGTATCTGCGACTCGGCCCGGAGGGTGCCCGCAGGAATGTGCTGATCGGCCGGAGCGTCGACGTCGGCTCGTCGACGGCGGCCATCACCCTGGACGCCACCCCTGGCCGGCATCTGGCCGTACTCGGTCCCTCGACGGTCGGGGCGGACGTGCTCCATGCCGCCGTCGCCTCCCTGGCAGCCCAGCACGAGCCCGGGACGGCCCGATTCCTGCTCGCACCACTCGTGGCAGCGGCCGACGATGCGGTCGCAGCGGCCAGAGACGCGCTGCTCCGTGACGGGCATGCCTTCGAGCAGGTGCCGCTCGCCTCCCTGGGCACGGTCCTCGCCCAGTTGGCGACCTTCGCCGACCAGACGCCACAGGTCCCGGCGTATCTCGCGCTCTTTGGCACCGACGCCGCAGGCCCGACGCTCGCAGCCGTCAGCACTGACAGCTTTCAGCCGGGCATCGACAACCTTCGAAAAGTGATCCAGTATGGTCCGGTCCACGGTGTACACGTGCTGGGCTGGTGGCGTGGTGTCGCGCGGTTCCACCATGATCTTGGAGAGAGCGCCGCGGAGGACATCGCATGCGTCCTTGCGCTCAACGTCGCCCGCCACGACCTCCAGAATCTGCTCAAGATCTATGACCTGCACTACGAGCATCGACCGAATCGGGGCCTGCTCCTGGACCGGCATGCGAACACCAGCAAACTCATCGTGCCGTTCGTCCGGGAGGGCACCTTCGACGAGGAGGAGTTGTGACGGGCCGGGCGGCGGGCGGAGGCAGCGCGTGGACGGCCTATCTCGCCCAACTCCGAGAGTTGCATGCCGTCCGGAGCGCCGCCGCAGAGCGCGGAGAGAGCACGGAGGAGTCGCTGCGAGCCAGAGCAAGCCAGGTCGAGGCGTTCGCAGAGCGGATCCGCAAGCAGGAGAAGACCGTCGTCGGCTTGGCGTACGACCTTCGGAGGCCGGTCCGTTTCGTCCCTGCCGAGGTCACTGATCCCGCGCCGTCCCGCCCATGGGACGAGGCAGCCGACGACCTGGAGGAGCGGCTCGACACCGCAGATCGCGCGATTGACGAGGTCCGGCACTACGGGCACCGGCCACAACTCCTTCCCAACTGGCCCGACACCGCCCGCAACGCCGCCATCTACTTTGTGCTCTCGCTTTCCAACGTCTTCGTCAATATCGGGTTGTGGCTGTTCTACGTCGCGGGAGACGACGCTGCCGGCACGCAGTTCACGGCCGCGGCCTGGGGCTGCTGCTTCTGGCCGATCGCCGTGGTCATCGCCGGTATGGTGGCGATCCGGACCATTGGCGCGCCGCGGCTACGACCGAAACCGGCGAACGAGTTTGAGAAGGCTACGACCACCCCCGCGCAGCTGAACACCGGGCTAGGATTCGCCATCTCGGTCGGTGTCTCGGCCGCCTCGATCGGCATCCTGTGGGTACTCGGAACGATCCTCAGTTCAGGCACGGCCTAGGCCCGCAGGGGTCCTGTCAGGGTTAGGTTGGTCTGGGTGGGGTGTCGGCCGGGTGGGCTCTGGGTGCGTGGCCGGGGATATCGGGCGGGGTGGCGGGGTGGGTTCCGTCTGGGAGGACGGTGTTCGCTGGTGGGATCGCTGTTCGCCGTTGGGTGCGGTGTCCGTGGTGTGGTTTGCGGTTTGTGGGTGGTTGTGCCGGCTTCGCTACGCTGCGCCGGCAGCAAAATCATCGATATGAGTGGTCCTTGTCCGGGAGTGGGTGCGGTGGGCACTTCCGACGCCGCTGGTCGGTTCGGCGTGGGTGCCCGGCTGGCGTTCGCCGGTCGCCCACGGTTGTTGGGCTGGGACTGTTGGTCACGGTTAGGTGGGTGGCGATCTCACCCGCTCGGGGTGGTTGCCGCGGCCCCGGGGGAGGGTCGGTGGTGGCGATCGTCCGTCGGTCAGGAGCGGTCAGGGCGTGCGTGACTGCTACCGGCTGCCATGCTCTGCACTTGTTTGACCTGGTTCGAACTCGCTGGTCATCCTTTGGGATGATTTGCGGTTTTCTGGGCATTTTGTGCTTCCACTGAGGAGTGATCATTTCCCGTATTTCGGGATCCGACATGATCGTTTCCTGTAGTGCAGGATTGACCAGTCCAGGATGTGGTAGATCATCCATAGGGGACATTCAGTTGATCTCCAAACTCATAACACAAATGGCAAAACGGGCGCCCATATCTCCATGATCACCACAGTGCGGAGGGACATGGGTCCCCCGACGCACATTTCCCTCCGCGTTCACGCGGCGGGGACCCCGCGGGGAGTTCCACCCTCCCCAGATGACCCGGCCGAATCGTCCTAAACCACTTCACAACAGCCACCATAATGGACACGCGGCGTCGCGGCGAACGACACCTCCCACAGCGGACGCCCCAACCACAGCAAACCACCCACCCAACCAACCGTGACCAACGATCTCAGCCCAACAACCGTGGGTGACCGGCGAACGCCAGCCGGGCACCCACGCCGAACCGACCAGCGGCGTCGGAAGTGCCCACCGCGCCCACCCCGGACAACGACCACTCATATCGATAATCTTGCTGCCAGCGAAGCGTAGCGAAGCCGGCACAACCACCCACAAACCGCAAACCACACCACGGACACCGCACCCAACGGCGAACAGCACCCGACACCCGGCTCCCACCAGGAAGACCGAGAAGAACACCCAGCCGATCCCCCAACCCAGGCCACCCGACCCCGGCATGATCTCTCCAGGGCTACACTAGGCTGCTGCCGTGCCAGACAGTGCCAAGCCGAGCGATTCCAAGCCGAACAGCGCCGAGCCGAGCGCGGCCACGCCAGGACCAGAACTTGTCCCCTTCCTGCTGACGGGCAAGGGGACATTGATCACGATTGTTGCCATTGTCATCCTGTACCTCATCGTCATGACCGTGCCGGCCTTCGCCATGGCCTTCGGCGAAGTCGCCAACCGGTGCACTGGTGAGAGTGCTTTGATCTGCTCCGCTGCGGGCGAGCGTGCCGCGAGGCTGGCTCCGAGCACCGGCGCCACCCTCGGACTGCTGATCGCAGGCGTCGGATGCTTCCTGCCCTCGCTCCGCAACCGCCGCTTGGCATGGCTGCTGGCTGGCTACGGCTGCGCGATGGCCGGGATCGCGATCGGCTTCCTCATCGCCAGTACGGGCCCGTAGCCGCCATCCGGTGCCTTGGGCGCTGGAGCTCAGGAGCCGGAGAAGGCGTTCGGACGCCGTTCGAGCAGAGCGTGCAGGGTCTGCTGAATGGTCTCCTTGACCTGGTCAGCCAGGTTGAACACCACCATGGGATCGTCGGCCGCCTCGGCGCACTGCCCAGTCTCGATGGGCTGCCCGAACTCAATCAGCCACTTGCTTGGCAACGGTATGAGCCCGAGCGGCCCCAGCCAGGGGAAGGTCGGGGTGATGGGGAAGTACGGCGCGCCGACCAGCCTCGCGATTGGCCACAAATCGCCCAGCTTCGGGTAGATCTCCTCAGCACCGACGATGGCGACCGGTATGATCGGCGTTCCGGTCCGCAGCGCCGCTGCGACGAACCCGCCTCGACCGAACCGCTGGAGCTTGTACCGCTCGGAGTAGGACTTCCCGACCCCTTTGAATCCCTCAGGGAAGACTCCGACGAGGTGACCGGCCTGCAGAAGGCGGAGCGCGTCAGTGGCACAGGCCAGCGTCCCGCCCCACTTCCGTACCACTTCGGACAGGCCAGGCGTACGGAAAACGAAATCAGCCCCGAGGACCCGAAGGTATCGCCTGCTGGGATGCTCATCGTGAACAGCGACACCGAGCATCACGGCGTCCATGGCAATGGTGCCGGAATGGTTGGCGACGAGCAGCGCCGGCCCCTCGGCAGGTAGATGATCGATGCCTGTCACCTCGACCCGGAACCAGGTGCGATACAGCTGGCGCAGTGCCGGAAGGAACAGCCCATCGGTCAGATGCTGGTCGAATCCGAATTCATCGACCTCGTACCCGCCGGTCAGCCGCTGGCTCACGAAGGCAAGGGCCTGAGCGATCCGCTCGTCCCAGCGGTCGTCCCAGCCTCGGGCCCCGCTCGCCTGACCGTTTGCCTCAGCCATCCTGCTCCCTCAGGGTCTGGACATATCGCCGGGCC
>JAFGOK010000524.1 GCA_016926535.1 Micromonosporaceae bacterium
CGTTCTGCTTCGGGCTCTGGCTACTACTGCTGCACGCCAGGCGGAGTCGGGCGCCGGCCTGGTTCCTGGCAGCGGCGCTCGCCGCATTACCGACGATCGCCACAACCGACTGGGTGCTCGGTGGTACCGGAGGCACGCTGTGGATCCTGCTGGTGGCCGGGGAAGTCCGGGCCGCGTACCAGTTGCTGGACAAGGTTGAGGTTGCCGCTGCGGATAGTCGTGACGCAGTCATAGCCGGCGCGTGGACACGCTGTACAACGCCACCATCACCATCAGGCCGACAGCGGAGCCGGTGACCAGTCCCCAGACCGCCCCGGTGAGATCCCCCATCCTCGCGCCAGTGACGAACCCCGTCAGGCTGACGGTCGTGAACAGGGCGTACTGCGTGAACAGCAGCGGCGCCTCATGCATCCCTCGCAGGGCAGCGGTGAACGGCACCTGGGCGAGATAGATGCCCGCCTGAAGCGAGATCGGCAACGCCAGTGGCACGATGTCCATGAATTTGTCGACCCGCGTCAGCACCAGGTTGGCCACGGACCAGAGCACGACGACCACAGCCGCTCCGAGCCCGGTGAATACCAGTGCCGTTGTCCGGACCGTGTGTCTGAACCGCCCCAGCGCGGGGTCCCTCCCCTCGCCAGCGCTCGACTCGATCTCGCTCACCAGCCGGGAGAGGCGGGGAACCAGCAGCCCCTGGACGGCGAGCTGGACGTTCTGGACCGGCTGGAGCAGGGTCGCCTGCGCTGTCCGCAGCCCAGACAGCGCTGTCTTCGAGAGCCCCCCGGTCAGGAAGCCGATCGCCAGGGTCTGGGTCTGCGCGATAACCGCGGTCGCGGTGAACCATCCGGCCAGCTGCCGGGTCTGGGCCAGCCAGCGCCGCGGATCGCCTCGCCAGATCGCGACCCGCTCCCGGAACAGGAACGCGGAGAACCCCACGGAGGCGCCACCTCCCCACGCGATCAGCAGCCCTGGAGCGCTCGGGCCGAAGACGATGACCGAGATGATGATGATGGTCGCCTGAGTGGTGATCCAGACGAGATCGATCGAAAGTGCCCTGACCGGGGCTTGGGCCGACAGGTAGGCGTACCGCCCGGTGTCATGCAGCAAGATCATCGGAAGGAACGGGGCAAGCCAGATCAGGTCGCGCAGGTCGATCGGGCCGGCTGGCGGGAAGAACGCCCACACCCCGGCGAAGGCCAGCATTCCGAGCAGGCCAAGCCCCATCGCAGAGCACAGGCCGTCACGCACGAGGCGCTCCCTGCGGTCGTCGTCGTACCGCGAGGCGAGGGCCAGTAGTACGTCGCCAACAAATGCCCTGTTCAACCCGATCGCGAAGTAGGCGACGGCAGCGGCAAGCAGCAGGTCACTCGCCCGCGCCCGGGGCAACAGAATGGCTGCCAGCAGGGTGTTTCCGGCGTTGGCCAGCCCCATGACCCCCTGGTCGGCCAGACCGGCACCAGCCCACCGGATCTTCGCAAGCCTCCTACCCCAGCGGCGGGGCGAGCACGCAGGCTGGTCACTCACGCGCGCAGGCTGGTCACTCACGCGCGCAGGCTGGCCCGAGCAGCCGCGGCAATACTCACCAGCAAGAATCCGCCGTTGACCAGGGTGAATCCGACCATGATCCATACAGTCCACTGGGGGATGGCAGCGAGGGCCAGCCCGAGAACGGTGACGACCGCCCCGTAGTCCCTGATCAGCTTGACCAGACGGACTGGGAGGGACCTGCTGCTGACCAGGCTGCTGGCGGCTGCCCCCTGCTGCAACACCGACGTGACGAGGTTGACCATCCAGGATCCGGCGAACCCAGCGACCAGCCAGGTCGGGACGCCGGGCTGGTATGCGACCGCGACGCTCGCGACAGCGGCGATGAGCGAGATCTGCTGCGCGACATCGGCCAGCACGTCGACCCGCCCGCCGGCCGGGCTCGCCCGGCCGGTCACCCGTGCGAGTTGCCCGTCAGCACAGTCGAGGGAGTATGCGAACTGCCACGCCAGCAGCGCCATCAACCCGACCGGCAGCGCCGGAACGGTGCCCTCCGCCATCGGGCCAGCGAGGGCAGCGACCGCTATCGACGTTGCCAGCCCGATGGCGAGGTTGATCAGGGTCAGCGCCGTCGGAGTGAGCCCTCTCCGATGGGCGACAACGCAGCAGTACGAGGCGACCCGCTGGTTCACCGTCTCGGTGAACAGCCCACCGCCCCGATGGTGGGCGAGGAACTCCGCGGCCCTCGGCGTGCGCGGGTGGGAGTCGTGCTGGACGGATGGGGCCTGCTGGTCTGTCACCGTGTCCTCAGTTCGTTCGCCCTCGCCAGGTCCGGTTCGAAGTCCACCTCGATGCAGCCGTACGAGGAGATGTCGACCGCGCGGACTCGCAGGCCGGCCTCTGCGATGGCTGTCTCGATCCCTCGCTCGAAGTAGTCGTCATCCGAGCAACGATCGAGATGCTCGATCAGTGTTGCCCGGTCCGCCGACGAAACGAAGTTGATCCCCACCGCCTCCCCAAGCCCACCAATGACCTGTTTGGACAGCTCCTTGACGAAACCCTCGCCGTCGAGCGTGTACTTGACCTCTTCCTCGGCGACCCGCTCGGTGTTGACCGCGACAAAGGTCTGGTCATCCTCGATGTGCCGGCGGAGCGAGTCCAGCAACCCCGGCACGAAGACAACGTCACCGTTGAGCCAGACGACCCCGCCCGCCGGGGCGAGTCTCAGCGCCTTGAGCAGGCTTTTCGCGGTATTTGTCTGGTCGTACAGCTCGTTGTAGACGAATGCCGCGTCTGATGCCGCCGCCTCCATGATCAAATCCATCTTGAACCCGACGACCAGCATCACATGGGCATCAGATCTGAAGGTCTGCCGAATGTGATCGAGCTGCTGGCGCAAGATGCTCCGACCATCGGCGAGTACGGTCAGCGGCTTCGGATGCGGCCGGCCGAGCCGGGTTCCGAGCCCGGCCGCGAGAATTACGACGTTGAGCGCCATCGTGGCAGGATAGCCCGCACCGCCCGAGGCCACGCTGGCTACCAGCTGACGTCGCGGGGCTGGCCTTCGGCGAAGCCGGCCACGGTCTGGACCCCGATGACCGCCCGGTCGGCAAGCTCCCGCAGGTTCGCTGCCCCCGCATACGTGCACGCGCTGCGGATACCGGCGACGATCGCGTCGAGGATGTCCTCGGTTCCCGGGCGGCGCTCGTCGAGATACATCCTCGCCTGGGAGATCCCCTCCTCGAACAACGCCTTTTTCGCCCGCTCGAATGGACTGCTCTCCGCTGTTCGCCGCGACACCGCCCTGGTTGACGCCATGCCGAAACTCTCCTTGTACAGCCGGCCATCGTGATCCCGGCGCGGATCGCCGGGCGACTCGTACGTCCCTGCGAGCCATGAACCGATCATGACGTTTGATGCCCCGGCTGCGAGGGCCAGCGCGACATCTCTGGCGTGTCGCGTGCCCCCGTCGGCCCAGACGGACCCACCCCGCCTGGCCGCAGCGGCGGCGCACTCCGCGACGGCAGAGAACTGCGGCCGGCCAACGCCGGTCATCATGCGGGTCGTACACATCGCCCCGGGGCCGACCCCGACCTTGACGACGTCCGCCCCGGCTTCGAGCAGGTCCAGGGTCCCCGTTGCTGTCACGACATTGCCAGCCACCACCAACGCCTCAGGCCGCAGTCTCCGGACGAGTCCGAGCGTGTTGATCATGCGCTCCTGGTGGCCGTGGGCCGTGTCAACGACCAGGACGTCCGCGCCAGCGGCCAGCAGCTTGTCCGCCCGCCCGATCGCGTCACCGGTGATCCCAATCGCCGCGCCGATTCTCAGGCAGCCACCAGCGTCAACGGCCGGCCGGTACAGGCTCGCCCGCAGTGCTCCGTTCCTCGTCAGGATTCCAACGAGCGTTCCGGTGGAGTCGACGACGGGGGCGATGCGGTGGTGCCCGGCAGTGAGACGGCGAAACGCCTCCTCCGGGGCAATGTCCTCTGGCAGCGTCAGCAGCGAGGTCGACATGATCGTGTGCAGCTGGCAGAACCGGTCCACGTCCGCGCAATCGCTCGCGGTCACCACTCCAACCGGCCGACCGTCCGCGATGACGATCAGCGCCCCGTGCGCTCGTTTTGGCAGCAGATCCAGGGCGTGCGAGACGGTGTCCGTCGGCCCCAGGGTCACCGGAGTGTCGTGCACCAGGTGCCGGCGCCTCACCCAGGCGATGACGTCCGCGACCACCTCGACCGGAATGTCCTGCGGGATGATGGCGATCCCACCCCGGCGGGCCACCGTCTCCGCCATCCGCCGGCCGGCGACCGCTGTCATGTTCGCCACAACAATGGGGATCGTCGTTCCGCTTCCGTCGTTCGAAGAAAGGTCAACATCCATTCGAGATTCGACCGCGGAGCGGCTCGGCACCATGAAGACGTCGTCATAGGTCAACTCACAGGTCGCTGCCAGGTCGTTCAGCATCCGCATTGGTCCTCCAAGCACCAGGCACCGTTTCTGATCATGAATGGGAGGCGTAGGTCTCACCAGGGGTTCGCGGAAACGGGTTGTTGGCAACCGTAGGCTCTCCCCATGACCGCCCAGCAGCTCATCTCCTTCGCCCGCGGCGCCCCGAGCCTCGACATCGTCGACGTCCAGGGACTCAAGGCCGCCGCAGCGCGGGCATTCGACGCCGATCCAGCCGGCGTGACGGCGTACGGCACCTCTGTCGGGTACCCGCCGTTGCGTGCCTGGATCGCGGAGAAGCACGGGGTCGACGTGGACCAGGTGCTCGTAACGAATGGCTCATTGCAGGCAGACGCATTCTTGTTCGACCACACTGTCAAGCCTGGCGACGCCGTTGTCGTCGAGAAACCGACCTACGACCGGACCCTCTTGAGCCTTACCACCGCTGGGGCCAAGGTGTTTCAGGTCACACTGGATGACCATGGTGTTGACGTCGGAGAGCTCCGGGATCTCCTTGAGTCCGGAGTCCGGCCGAAACTCGCGCACATCATCCCGAATTTTCAGAACCCCGCCGGGGTGACGCTCTCAGCCGAACGCCGGGCGGCGCTGCTGTCCCTGGCGGACGAGTACGACTTCCTCATCTTCGAGGATGATCCGTACGCCGAGATTCGCTTCCGGGGGGAGTACCTCCCGTCCATGCTGTCGATGGATACCGCCGACCGGGTGGTGCACGCCAGCTCGTTCACGAAGACTGTCTGCCCGGGTGTCCGGGTCGGCTACCTGATCGGCCCGAAACAGATCATCGCTGACATCGCAAAAAAAGCGACTAATCTGTACATCTCGCCGAGCATGGTCGCCGAGGCGATCGTGTACCAGTTCTGCATCTCCGGCGCTGTCGAGCGATCCGTCGAGACGGTGTGCCGAGCCCTGGAGGAGCGGGTCGCGCTGCTGTCGGCCGCCCTGCGCAAGCACCTTCCGGGCGCTGGGTTCACGGAACCGGACGGAGGCTACTTCCTGTGGGTCAACCTGCCGGAAGGGGCCAGCGCGCAGCGAGTCACCGCAGCGGCGGCGAAACGGGGCGTTGCCGTCGTCAACGGCGACGACTTTCTGATCGACGGCGGGGACAACTCGCTGCGCCTGGCCTACTCCGCCGTGACGGCTGACGAGATCGATGAGGGCGTCCGCCGGCTGGCTGAGGCCATTGACGAGACGAAGAGCTGATCCCGGAGTGTCGGATTCTCGACAGAAACCCGTACGTCCGGGGTGTTCCCCATCACCTATCCCATGAACCACAATCCGTGCCGGCACTGAGTGCCGGCACGGATTTCCGCGTTCTGGCTGGCCTGACGTGCCCGTGAACATCATCCCCGCCCCCACGGCGCCGGGCGGGTCGTCCGCTGCTTCTACCCCCCGCTAGCGCGGTCGACCTGCCCGGTGCCGCATCCATGGACGGCGGACACTCATCCGACAATGGGGATACCCCGAGGATCAAACCATCCCCCAAGGATCGGGATACCCGTCACTCCCTGCACACGTTCCGTGTGCAGGTCATGCATGCTGGGAGGTGCCCCATGGCAGGAGCAACCGTGCCAGGCGGCAGCGAAACGCCCCTGTCCCGGGCGTTCGCCCGCCCGATCCACGCGATGAGCCGCATGCTCGGCGGCGCTGCGGGTTTTCGGCATCCCGCTGATCCTGCCGATCCCGCTGGAGGTGAGGCGCCAAGCGCCATCGTCGACTGCGCCCTCTACGTCGAGGGGATCCGCCAGCCGGGGCAGCGGCAGTACGCCGACGCTCTCGCCGCGGCCAGGAAGGACGGGGGGTTCGTATGGCTCGGCCTCAAAGAGCCGGGCATCGCTGAACTCACCGAAATCGGACGGACCTTCGGCCTGCATGAGCTGCCCGTCGAGGATGCCGTCAGCGCAGGCCAGCGGCCGAAGATCGAGCGCTATCCCGACATGACCTTCGCAGCCCTGCGTACCGCCAGATATGTCGCGCACGAGGAGCTGACAGAGAGCAGCGAGGTGGTCGAGACCGGCGCAATGATGATGTTCATCGGCAGGCACTTCATCATCACGGTCCGCCATGGCGACGCCTGCCAGCTTCACGCTGTCCGGACCAGGCTGGAGGAGCAGCGCGAAGACCTCCTCCGCCAGGGACCGTGGGCGGTGGCCTACGCGGTGTACGACAACGTCGTCGACGTGCTGCTCGATGTCTCCGCCGAGATCGAGGAGGACGTCGCCATGATCGAGGACAGCGTCTTCTCAAGCCACGCCACCCACCGCATCCAGCGTATTTACCAGCTCAAAAGGGAGCTGATGGAGTTCAAACGCGCCGTGCTGCCCCTGCAACGCCCGTTGGCCCACCTGGTGGACGGCCAGCTCTGCCCGGATATCCCGGCGGAGGTCCGTCGGTATCTGCGGGACGTCAGCGACCATCTCACCCGAGCGGGGGAGCAGGTCATGTACTTCGACGACGTCCTCAACTCGCTACTCTCGGCGCGACTGGCCCAGGTCTCGGTCGACCAGAACAATGACATGCGCAAGATCGCCGCATGGGCCGGTATCGCCGCTGTCTGGACGGCGATCGCCGGGGTGTACGGGATGAACTTCGAGTTCATGCCGGAGACCCAGTGGCGGTTCGGTTATCCGGTCGTTTTCACGCTGATGGTGGGCACCTCGCTGGCGCTCTACCGGGCGTTCCGACGTTCCGGCTGGCTGTGACCCGACCCGATCAGGTCGGACGTCCGCTCCCTCGCCCTCGCTGCCCCGGGCGCCGTCGTGGTCGCCCCGACGCTCGCCGCCGATTTCGCGAAATCGCTCACGGCCTCCCTCGCGGCCTCAGCCGTCGGTCGCTGCCCGGCCGTCGGTCGCTGCCCGGCCGTCCTGGGAACGTCATAGTCGTACTCGTGCCAGCCAGCGCCTGGCCGACCCCGCCGCGCCCAGAGGACCGCAGCCCCGGCCGCAGCCGCAGCCGCGACAAGTGCGAATCCACCAATCATCATCGACCACCGCCGTGCCATCCCGGTTGCCCCCTTCGATCACCAGAACACCACCAACCAGCATGGCCGAACTTGCCCTGGTTCCGCTCCCGTTTCACAAATCCTGGACGGCCGGGCTCCGGCCAGCTGGAGTGTGCCCCTATCGGGGAGAACGAGGCCCGTGCGCGATCTTCATCTGTGGAGTCGGTTACGGTAGGCAATGGCATGTCCTGAACGGAAACGGAGTATCCGGTGACCGGACAACTGTTCGCGACCCTGCACACCAACGTCGGTCCGATCCGCCTGGAGCTGTTCGCCGACCACGCCCCCAAGACGGTCAGCAACTTCGTCGAGCTCGCCGAGGGAACCAGGTCGTACACGGACCCGCGTACCCATGCTGCGGGCAGCGGCCCCTACTACAACGGCACGGTCTTCCACCGTGTCATCGCCAACTTCATGATCCAAGGCGGTGATCCGACCGGAACCGGTCGGGGTGGGCCAGGCTACAACTTCGCGGACGAGTTCCACCCAGAGCTGGTGTTCTCGAAGCCGTACCTGCTGGCCATGGCCAATGCTGGACCGGGAACAAACGGCTCGCAGTTCTTCATCACAGTCGGCCAGACCCCGCACCTCAACCGGCGTCACACGATCTTCGGCCAGGTCGCGGATCGGGCATCCGAGCAGGTGGTCGACGCCATCGCCACCACCAAGACCGACCGCTCCGATCGCCCGATCGAGGAGGTCGTCATCGAGCGGGTGGAGATCGAGCGCCGCTAGTCGCGCGGGCCGCGCTGGGGCGGCCACACCGGTCAGTAGGCTTGCGGCATGACCGAGCCTCCGCTCGCGGTTCCGGTGTGTTACCGCCATCCATCGCGTGAGACCTATGTTCGCTGTACCCGCTGCGATCGCCCGATCTGTCCCGACTGCATGCACGAAGCATCGGTCGGGTACCAGTGCCCGGAGTGTGTCGCAGCGGGTCGGCGTAGCCAGCGCCCGAAACGAACCGCCTTCGGCGGCGGAATCACCGGGACGCGGGGCTACGTCACCACCACGCTGATCGCGATCAACGGCCTCGTCGCGCTGGTCTCAATCCTGTCTGCCAGCAGTGCCGATGCCCTGGGAGGTCAGGGCATCGGTGGCCTGTTCGGCGGCGCGACCCCGTTGCACTACTGGGGGGCGCTGGTCCCGGAGCCGACCGCGTGGCGGGTGACCGACACCCTGGTCATCGCAGCCGACGGGGTGTCCAACGGTGACTACTACCGCCTGGTCACCTCGATGTTCCTGCACTACGGCGTGCTGCATCTACTCATGAACATGTGGGCGCTGTGGGTGCTCGGCAGGCTGCTGGAGACCGCGCTCGGACCGGGGCGCTTTCTTGCGCTGTACCTGCTGTCAGGCCTTGGCGGAAGCGTTGCCGTCTACGCGTTCAGCAGCCCGCACGCCGCGACGGCCGGGGCTTCCGGAGCCATCTTCGGACTGTTCGCGGCCCTGTTCATCGTGCTTCGGCGGCTCGGCCGGGATTCCTCCAGCGTCCTCCCAGTACTTCTGATCAACCTTATGATCACTTTCACGGTTCCGGGAATCTCGATCGCCGGCCATCTCGGTGGGCTGGTGTGCGGCGCGCTGGTCTCCGCTGGGCTGGCGTACGCGTCCGGCAAGAAACGTACGCAGATCCAGATCGTGGTATGTACAACAATCGGAATTATGCTCATCTTGGCCACTGTGGCGCGCACCGCGCTGACCGCGGGCGGAACTGTGTAATGGACCAGGTTGGCGACTTGACCGGGGAGCGGCACTATGACCGAGTTCAACATTGAGGAGTTCGCTGAGCTGGGGCCGGCGGAGTTCACCCGCCTAGTCAAGCGGACCCCACACGCGATGCTCGACAAGGCCATGCGTAGTGAGTACCGGGAGAAGATCGTCACGACGATCTTCGAGACGATCCCGACCATGTTCCGACCAGAGCGCGCCGGCGGCATCACCGCGATCATTCACTGGTATGTCACAGGGCGCCCGGACGGAGGCACCGATGCCTACCAGATCGCGATCGTCAACCGTACCTGCACCGTGACCCCCCTGCCGGATCCAGCCAACCCGGAGACCGCCCCCCGCCTCAAAATCAGCATGGACGGGGTTTCGTTCCTTCAGCTGGTCGCAGGGACCACGAACCCCGCAATGATGTTCATGATGGGAAAGATCAAAGCCAAGGGCGACATCGCGCTGGCTACGAGCATCGGCAATATCTTCAACTGGCCCCGGGCATGATGGAGCCGCCGATCGAGGCGACGGCGGCGATGTCCTTGCGGTAGTGGCCGCCTTCCAGCGTGACCTGCTCCATCAGTCGATACGCCGCGTCACGGGCAGCACCGAGCGTCTGCCCGGTGGCGGTGGCGCACAACACGCGCCCCCCGGCCGAGCGAAGGGTGCCGTCGTCCGCGCTGCGGGCCGTGCCGGCATGGATGATTCCTGGAACGCCGTCCGCCCCAGTGATGACGTCGCCCCTGCGAGGCGTCTCCGGGTACCCAGCAGCCGCGAGGACGACCGTGACGGCAGCACCGTCCCTCCAGCGCAGGGATGGGTGGGTTGCCAGGCATCCGGTCGCGGCGGCGTGCAGCAGCCCTGCGAGGGGTGTCTCAAGGAGGGCCAGCACCACCTGGGTCTCGGGATCCCCGAACCGGCAGTTGAACTCGATGACCTTCGGGCCCTCTGCGGTCAGCACGAGGCCGACGTAGAGGAGGCCTGCGAACGGTGTGCCCCGGCTGGCCAGCTCGGCCAGGGTCAGGCGGACGACCGACCTCATCACGTCGTCCACAAGCGACGGCGACGCCCAGGGCAGCGGCGCGTACGCCCCCATCCCGCCGGTGTTCGGGCCCTGGTCGCCGTCCGCGACCCGCTTGAAGTCCTGCGCAGGCACGAGAGGAACGGCCGCAGTGCCGTCTGTCACGACGAACAGCGAGACCTCTGGGCCGGCAAGATACTCCTCGACCACGACCCTGCCGCAGGCCAGGCCATGCGCCAGCGCCGCCGCCCGATCGTCCGTGACGATCACTCCCTTGCCCGCTGCGAGACCGTCGTCTTTGACCACATACGGCGATCCGAACGTGTCCAGCGCTGCCTCCAACTCAGCCCGCGTCTGGCACACCCTGGACCCGGCGGTCGGAACGCCTGCGGCAAGCATGACGTCCTTTGCGAAGGCCTTGGAGCCTTCGAGCATGGCCGCCGCGCCGGACGGCCCGAAGGTCGCGATGCCCTTGGCCCGCAGCCCATCCGCGACCCCGGCGACCAGGGGCGCCTCAGGACCGACCACCACGAGATCCGCAGCGTGGTCGACAGCGAGCGCCGCGACGACCGCCGGATCGCAGATGTCCCCATCAGCGAGCTGTACCCGCCCGCCGGAGGCCAGCCGCAGGACGGCGATGCCTGGGTTCCCCGGAACGCATACCAGGGCGGTCACGGAGGGGTCAGCGACGAGGGCCGTGGCGAGGGCGTGTTCACGACCGCCAGAGCCGAGCAGAAGGACTCGCACGGTGACCTATCGTACGGTCCCCACCAGACGGGTCACGTTCTGCGTCCAC
>JAFGOK010000525.1 GCA_016926535.1 Micromonosporaceae bacterium
AGGATCAAGGAGGTGAGCAGCCCCAACAAAGCGGCTGTCTTCAGCCCGTTGAAGGAACGGTGGCCCATGGTCGCCCCCAAGTTTCCGAACCTGTGCCTGGTGCAACGCAATCAGCGCAGGCCACCGTTCCCAATTGGGGATGTGAATCCCCCGACAGTCTTCCTTCCCGCCCGGAAACGACCAGCACCCGAAAGCGATCAGCGCAGGCTGGCGACCAGGGCTTCGGCCGCATTCCGAGCCGCGTCCAGCACGAGTTGCGGGGCCAGGCCGATGACCAGCCCTGCGAGGGTCACGACCGCGATGGTCGTCGCGACGGCGATCCCTGGTTTCGCGAACGGGCTCGTCAGCGGCACCGCCCCGGGGCCAGGCGCCGGTTGTGGCGCCGCTGCGGGAACAGACCCGCCACCAGCACCATCACCGCTGTCACCACCGCCACCAGCACCATCACCGCTGTCACCATCACCGCCACGACCAGCGCCAACCAGTGCCAGCTTGCGGGCGGGCTCCGCAGCCGGCGGTCGCTGCGATGGCCGCTCCGATGGCCGCTCCGACGAGGTTGGAGCCTCCGCCGCTGCTGGCCGGGCGAACAGCACGGCGATGAACCTGGCGTAGTACGCCAGCGCGATCACCGCGTTGATCGCCACGACGACCGCCAGCCACACCCCTCCGGCGTCGATCAGCCCCTGGACGACGGCGACCTTCGCGAAGAGCCCGGCGACCCCCGGGGGCAGGCCAGCCAGGCCGGTCAGCGCGAGCACCAGGGCTGCCCCAACCCACCATGACCGACGCGCGACCCCGCGGTACTCCGCGATCTCGCCACCATCCTGCGAGCCGCGCACCGCGATCAGCGCTGCGAAGGCACCGAACTCCAGTACCAGGAAGAACATCGTGTATGCGAGGGTCGCCTCGAAGGTCGTGAGCCTTTCGGATCCGCCCGCTGCCATGGCCCCGAGTGGGGCGAGCAGGTAGCCTCCCTGCGCGATGGACGACCAGGCCAGCAGCCTGACCATGCGTCGTTGCCGCAGGGCGACCAGGTTGCCGACTGTCATGGTGGCCACGGCCAGCACGGCGAGCGTCGGGCCTGCGACATCGGACTGTCCGGAAAGGCCGGAAAACACGATCAGCACGGAGATGATCCCGGCGAACTTCGAGGCCGTTGAGAGAAACGCCGCCACCGGCAGCGAGGCGCCATCGTAGGTCGGAGCCGCCCAGCCGTGGACCGGCACTGCGGCGACCTTCACGGCAAGGCCGACCAGGAGCAAGACGATACCGACCGGGATCAGCGTCTTGATCCCCTCCATCCTGGCCGCGACGGTCAGGGTCGGCTCCATCCATCCGATGGTGACGTTGCCGGTCGCGGCGTAGATGAGCCCTGCGCCAAGGAGCGCAACGCTGGTCGCGACGACACTGGTGATGAAGAACGTCAGCGACGCCTCTGCCGCCCGCGCCTGACGCCGCAGCCCGACCAGGGCATACAGCGGAATGGTCACCGTCTCGACGGCCACGATCAGCAGGATGAGATCGCGTGCCCCGCCGAGCATCACCCCGCCGGTCATCGAGGTCGCCAGCAGGAAACAGTACTCCCCCGCCGGAACGGCCCGCTCCCTCAGAATCGGCACGGAAAGGGCGAGGGAACCCACCGTCAGGGCCGCGAAGGTCACGGCGACCAGGGCCGCCAGCGAATCCGCCTCATGCGAGCAGCCGTGGGTGCCGGAACAGAACGAGGCCCGAACGTCGCCGGAGGCGACGACGATCGCGGCAACGCCGGTGGCAGCAGCACCAAGTCCCGCCGTTATCGCTGGCAGTGACCACCGGCCGGGCAGGAGAAGGTCCGCCAGCAGCGCCAGCACGGCCGTGCCCGCGGCGATGTAGACCGGGAGGAGTCCTACATGGTCAATCACTGTGCCACCACCTGTGCCAGTGCCGCGATCGGGTCAGCGGCGATGCCGATGACGATCGCGGGAAGAAGCCCAACAACGAGGGTGAGCACGACCAGCGGCCCCCAGGCCACCAGCTCGACCCTGGCGATCCGCGCGGCGGGTGTTCCGGCGAACGCCGCGACCACCGGACTGGCAGCCCCGTGGGTCACCTGCCGCAGCAGCCGCATGAAGTAGGCCGCAGCCAGGGCGGCTCCGACTGCGGCGACCGCTCCGAGCGTTGTCCAGAGGGCGCCCCCCTTGCCGATCGCCGCGAAGATCGCGAATGCCTCGCCCCAAAATCCGGCAAGCCCTGGCAGGCCAAGGGACGCGACGGCTGCGAAGCCGAGCAACCCGGACAGCCCGGGAGCCGTCTCCCGCAGCCCGCCGAGCTCCGCCAGTTCCCCGGTGTGTGCCCGGTCCTTGATCGCTCCGGCGAGAAAGAACAGCAGACCGGTGATCAGGCCGTGGGCGACGTTCCCGATGATGGCGGCCTGGAATCCCGTCGCTGTCAGGGTCGCGATGCCGAGGACGACGAACCCCATGTGCCCGACTGAGGAGTAGGCGATCAGCCGCTTGAGCTCCGTCTGCGCCAGGCACGCCAGGCCACCGACGATAATCGCGGTGGCAGCGAGGATGCCAAGGGTCCCAGCGCACCGGCGCGCCGCGTCCGGTGCCACCCCGACGGCGATCCGCAGCAGCCCGTACGTCCCCATCTTCAGCAGGACGCCGGCCAGGATGACCGACCCGACTGTCGGCGCCTCGGTGTGCGCATCGGGCAGCCAGGTGTGC
>JAFGOK010000526.1 GCA_016926535.1 Micromonosporaceae bacterium
ACCAGGAAAGAACGCGAATCGGAATTGACAACTGAACATTTCAGCGACAGTTGGAGTGGGGCAGGCTCGCATGGAATGATTGCCGTCAATTCGAGCATCCGAGGTCAGCATCACATCCCCAGTGCCGTCACGGCAGGGCCGGGCCGCCGCCGCCGGCATGCAACGTCCCAGGGAGTATCCCCATGAGATTGCCCTCCATTCACGCCCTGATGCGCCAGCGAGCACGGCGGGGTGTTGTGGTCGCCGCCACCCTGGCAGTGGCGTCCGGCCTGACCGTCGTCGCCGTGACCCAGGCCAGCGCCGCCGCAGGCTGCACGGTCGCCTACACGACCAGCCAGTGGCCCGGCGGCTTCACCGCCAACGTCGCCATCACCAACCTCGGCGACCCGCTCACCAGCTGGAAGCTGGAGTGGGACTTCGCCAACGGCCAGACCGTCACCCAGGGATGGAACGGCACGTTCGCTCAGTCCGGTGCCCACGTCACGGTGGCCAATGCCGCCTACAACGGCGGCGTCGCGACCAACGCGACCGTCACCCCCGGGTTCAACGGCACGTGGACCGGCGCCAACACCAGCCCAACAGCGTTCACGCTCAACGGCGTCGCCTGCACCGGAGCGACGACCTCCCAGCCTGCGACGACCCAGCCCAGCACTGCCGCCCCAACGGCCCAGCCCAGCACCGCCGCCCCAACGACCTCCGCTCCCTCGTCGTCTGCCGGCGTGCCGTCGGATGCCGCGTGGGTGGCGACCGGGGCGTGGGACAGCTGGACCAACAACGGCTACACCATCATCAACGACATCTGGGGCTCCGGAGCCGGAGCACAGACGATCTGGGCGAGGACCGGCACCAACTGGGGGGTCGTCGCCAGTCATCCCAGCACCAGCGGAGTGAAGTCCTACCCGCACAACGCCAAGACCCTCAACCGGGCACTCAGCTCGGTCGGCTCGCTGACCAGCACGGTCAACGTCACGGTCCCCAACTCCGGCGCATACGCGACGGCCTATGACATCTGGGCGAACAACAACGCGTACGAGGTCATGATCTGGATGAACCAGTACGGTGCCGTCGGCCCGATCGCCGAGTCCTACGACGCCAACGGAACGGTGCCCTCCGCAGCGAACATCTCGGTTGGCGGTCACACCTGGAACGTCTACAAGGGTTCCAACGGCAGCAACGCCGTGTTCTCGTTCATCCGGACCAGCAACACCACCTCCGGCACCGTTGACGTGCTCGCCGTCCTCAACTGGCTCCGGACGAATAGCTGGTGGGGCGATGTGACCGTCGGAGAGGTGCAGTTCGGCTTCGAGCTGACCAGCACCTCCAGCAACGCTGGGTTCACCTGCACCAGCTGCACGATCAACTACAACTGACGGCGACGCCCAGAGGCTATCCTGGGGTGCGTCGACCGGGACGCCGGCCAGCCGCCCTCGGGCCGTCCTGAGGTGCGCCAGCCGGCCAGCACCAGAGCCGTTCCCTGCCGGGCGGGCGGAACCCGTCCGGCAGGGAATACATCCGAGCGGCACCCAGTTCTCTCTAGTACCCACCGGGGTATATCAAGGAGGATCCATGGCCACAGTAGCGCTGACGCAGGACACGTTCGAGCAGACCGTCACCGGTGACGGCATTGTCCTGGTCGACTTCTGGGCGGACTGGTGCGGCCCCTGCCGGCGCTTCGGCCCGGTCTACGAGCAGGCCAGCCAGCAGCACCCGGACGTGACCTTCGCCAAGGTCGATACCCAGGCGGAGCAGCAGATCGCCGCCAGTCTCGGGATCTCCTCGATCCCCATGATCATGGCCTTCCGCGACGGGATCCTGGTGTTCGCCCAGCCCGGAGCGCTGCCAGCCGCCGCGCTGGACCAGCTTATCCAGGGGGTACGCGATCTCGACATGAACGAGGTCCGCAGCAAGGTCGCCCAGGACGCCGCCGCGCGGTAGCGCTGCGGCCTGCGACAGGCTCGGGGCCGTGGCACGGGAAGCGCCCCTGACGACCAGGGATCCCGTGCCACGGCTCATCGGGGGCGTCAGCCGGTGGTCGCCCGCCCCGCTGGTCCAGAGGGATCCGGCACGGCCGCCTGACTGCCCCGCCCGGCCAGCCAGGTCAGATACCCGCCGTCGAGGTTGGCGACCCGCCGACCCATCCCGGTCAGTAGCATCGTGGCCGTGTGAGCCCGCTGCCCGACCTGGCAGTTGATGATGATGTCCCCGTCCGGGACCTCGCCCAGCCGCTGCCGCAACTCATCCACCGGGATGTTGATCGCCCCGGGAATGCTGCCCTCAGCGAATTCCTCCGGGGTCCGCACATCGAGGATGCTGGCACCTGCGGCGACCAGGGCCGGCAGCTCGTGCCACTGCACCGTGCGGGTGGTGCCGGTGCGGAGGTTCTCCGCGATGTAGCCGATCATGTTGACCGGGTCCTTCGCCGATCCGTACGGCGGGGCGTAGGCCAGTTCCAGATCGGCGAGATCCTCGACGGTCAGCCGGCC
Organism: Micromonosporaceae bacterium; assembly: GCA_016926535.1. GTDB lineage: Bacteria > Actinomycetota > Actinomycetes > Mycobacteriales > Micromonosporaceae > JABDRL01. The sequence continues at coordinate 2,484 of JAFGOK010000526.1, forward strand.
GCGCATCGCCGTGGCGATCACGTCGATCCGCTTGTCAATCCCCTCCCTGCCGACGACCTGCGCCCCCAGGATCGCCCCGGTCTCCGGGTCGAAGAGCACCTTCAGGGCCATCGCCTTCGCCCCGGGGTAGTAGCCGGCGTGGTGGCCCGGATGTGTGTGGATCGCCTGGTAGGGCCGGCCAGCGGCGCGCAGCCGCTTCTCGTTCCACCCGACGACAGCGGCGGTCAGGCCGAACACCTGAACGATCGCGGTGCCGATCCGGCCGCCCAGGCGCACGGTGCGCCCCACGATGGCGTCCGCGACCAGCCGCCCCTGCCGGTTGGCGGTGTTGGCCAGGGGAATCAGGCCAGGCGCCGCCCCGATCTGATCGGGCTTCTCCACCGCATCGCCGACGGCGAAGATAGCCGGGTCGCTCGTGCGCATCGACTCGTCCACGCTGATCCCCCCGCACGGGCCGAGCGCCAGGCCGGCGTCCCTGGCCAGGGCGACCTCCGGACGCACGCCGATGGCCAGGATCACCAGGTCCGCCGGAATGATCCGGCCGTCGGAGACCTCGACCGCCTCGGGCAGCACCTTGGCCAGCCCGCTGCCAAGGACCAGATCGATGCCGTGGGCGCGCAACTCCTCGTGGACCGGCGTCACCATCTCCGGATCCAGCGGCGCCAGGACCTGATCGAGCAGCTCGACGATGGTGACCGCCAGCCCCCGCTCGCGAAGGTTCTCCGCGGCCTCGACCCCGATGAACCCGCCCCCGACCACGACGGCGGTCCGCGGCTGGCCATCGGCGATCAGGGCGTTGATCCGATCGGCGTCCGGCACCGACCGGAGCGGCAGTCCCCGCTCGATCCCCGGCAGCGGGGGCACGATCGGGGCCGCTCCGGGGCTCAGGACCAACTGGTCGTAGCCCAGGCGGTACTCCGTCCCGGTGTCCAGGGAGCGGATCAGCACCGTCTGGCCCTCCCGGTCGATGGACACCGCCTCGGACCGCACCCGCACGTCGAGCGCGAACCTGGCCCGTAGCGACTCCGGGGTCTGGAGCAGGAGCGAGGCCCGGTCGACGATCACCCCACCGATGTGGTATGGCAGGCCGCAATTGGCGTAGGAGACGTGGGCGTCGCGCTCCACCACCACGATTTCCACCTCCGGCAACAGCCGGCGTAGCCGGGTTGCCGCAGACATGCCGCCGGCAACCCCGCCGATCACCACGACCCGCATCGTTTCTCCTCAGCAGTAGGGTCGGCCCGGCAGATCACCGGCCGGGCATCCTCAGACTGGACTAACTATACCCAGGTAGGTATGCGACGCGAGTCGCTCCTCCGGGATGTCGGAACGCGGCCTTTCACGGCCCCCTCGACCCACCCTTTTGCGACCCCCGGACCCCGGCTTTCTGTGAATCCCCTATGTAATTGATGTGTATCACTTCCCTCTCGTTGGTTTCGGTAGTCTGACCGCTGGTTGAACAGCAGGTGAACAACGATGAAAGACTTCGAGACACCTCACGTCCGGCACCCCGATCACCATCGATTCCGTCATCGCTCCCCGGTCTGGCCCAACCCCCCTCACCAGGTATGACATCGGTCTCCCCACAGACACCGACCGGTCGCCTCCGGTATCTTCGCCTTGATCCCCCGCCGCGCGAACGCTCGCTGTGACGCGCAACCGTGCCTTAACATCCGGGCAACGTTTGCAGTATCTGCGATTTCGCAGCCTATCGAGGAGGTCAGCGGTGGGTTTCAAGTTACGTCCGGCGACGGACGTCTTCTATGAATTGTTCAGCCGCGCCGCAAACAACCTGGTTCGCGGAACCGAACTGCTGTCGGAACTCGTGCTCCTCGAATCGGACGCCCAGCTGATCAGCGGCCGCCTGGCCGAGGTCGAGCACAACAGCGACCAGGTCACCCATGACCTCTACCAGCACATCAATTCGACCTTCGTCACCCCATTCGACCGGGAGGACATCTACCAGCTCGGCTCCCAGCTCGACGACGTCATGGACCATCTGGAAGCCATCGGCAGCCTGGTCCACCTCTACGGCCTCAACAGCCTGCCCGCCCTACCGAAGGAGATGCGGGACCTGGCAGAGGTCCTCGCGGCCCAGGCCAAGGTCACCGCAGAGGCGATGCCCCATCTCAAGGCCATGAAGAACCTGGCCGACTACTGGGTGGAGTGCAATCGCCTGGAGAACGAGGGCGACCAAGTCTACCGGATGCTGCTGGTCCGGCTGTTCTCCGGAGAGTACGACGCGCTGACCGTCATGAAGCTCAAGGAGGTCGCCGACGAGATGGAGGCCGCCTGCGACGCCTTCGAGCACGTGTGCCACACCGTCGAGACCATCGTAGTCAAGGAGTCCTGAGCCGGTGAGCCCAGAATTCTTCGCCGCCCTCGCGGTCATCCTGGCAGCGATGGTGTTCGACTACACCAACGGCTTTCACGACGCGGCCAACGCCATCGCCACCTCGGTGTCCACCCGGGCGCTGACACCCCGGGTCGCGCTGGGGGTCGCCGCGGTCGGCAACCTGGTCGGCGCGTTCCTCGGCCAGGGAGTGGCGGAGACCGTCGGCAAGGGCCTGGTCAGCCTGCCCCCGGGAGTCAACAGCCTGGGCATCGTCTTCGCCGGCGTGCTGGGAGCCATCGGCTGGAATCTGACGACCTGGTACTTCGGCCTGCCCTCCTCGTCGTCCCACGCGCTGTTCGGCGGTCTGGTCGGGGCCACGTTGTTCGCCTCTGGCGGCACCATCCACTGGACCACCATTCTCGAGAAGGTCATCATCCCGATGGTCCTGTCCCCCATGGTCGGCATTGTGATGGGTTTCCTGGTCATGCTGGGCGTGCTGTGGGCCTTCCGCCACGGACAGCCCGGCCGGCTCAACCGGGGGTTCCGGGTCGCCCAGAGCTGCTCCGCCGCTGCCATGGCCGTCGGTCACGGCATGCAGGACGCGGCCAAGACCATGGGCATCATCGTGCTGGCCCTCTACACCGGAGGGTTCCAGGACAGCCGCACCCACATCCCGTGGTGGGTGTTCTTCACCTCGGCCACCGTCCTGGCGCTGGGCACGTATTCCGGGGGCTGGCGCATCATTCGCACGCTCGGCCGCCGGGTCATCGACCTCGGCCCGCCGGAGGGTTTCGCCGCGGAGACCGTCGCCAGCAGCGTGCTCTACTTCAACGCTCTGGTCCTGCACGCCCCGATCTCAACGACCCACACCATCACCTCGGCCATCATGGGCGTCGGCTCGACCAAGCGGCTGTCCTCAGTGCGCTGGGGCGTGGCTGGGAACATCGTCGCCGCCTGGATCCTCACCTTCCCTGCCGCGGCCGCCTTCGCGTCTGCGGTCTATTTCCTGCTCCGCCCGGTGTTCAGCTGAGTTGCCATCAGGGCGACACCAATTGTTCACGACGCTTTCACCAGCCCGAGCATTCCGTGCGGCTGCCCGGCCGCCATGATGGAGACCATGGCTGACTCTCTCGCCAGACCGACCTTCGACATCCTTGACCTGCGCCTGCGTTCTGGCGGCAGGTCCCACCCCGAGGATCCGTGCTGCGGCATGGTCCTCTCCTGGACCACGCACCGGGCGGTCGCCGCCCCCAGGGTACTGCTGACCATGCCCCACCGCGGGCAGACGCGGACGATCCACGCCACGACAATGGTCGGGCGCGACCCGACGACCGGCGCCGCCCGGCAGTTGCACCGCGCACGGCTGACGCGGCTCATGCCAGGTGCCCGTTACACCTTCCTCGTCACGTCCGAGGGGGCCACCCCGATCCAGGGGTCGTTCCGGGTCGAGACCGACGCGACCGGCGCCGCGTACCCGGCTCCCGCCAGGCTCCTGCCGGCGGCCCGCGCGGCGTAACGCGCGGGCCAGGACCACTCACGTTGGCCCCGATCGTCGCGTACAGTGCCCGGGAGGGCGGCGTTGCCGCTGACTGCCACGACCACTGCCGCGGGTGTTGGACGCAGCGCGCGGTGGGCGGCAGATGGCCGGCGACGCCAGACGGTCGCACGATGAGGGGGAGGAACAGCCAATGAGCGAGGTCGTCGGCGGGGCTCCAGAGCCGGTCGCGTCTGAAACGGCCGCCCGCGGCGCCACGGCGGTGTCCAGCGAGGTCGTCGAAAAGATCGCCGGCACTGCCGCTCGGGCGGTCCCGGGAGTCGCCGATCTCGGCGGAGATGTCGCGCGGTTCTTCAACACCGTGCTCGACCGGATCGGCCTGGACGAGGTCGGGGATGCCAGCCGTGGCATCTCGGCTCAGATCGACGGTACCAACGCCGTCGTCAACGTCGTGCTCGTCATCGCCGCCGGGCACGTGGTCGCGGAGGTCACCGAGGCCGTCCGGGCCAAGGTGATCGAGGCGGTGGAGGGCTACGGTCTCCACGTCACCGCGGTCAACGTCAAGGTCGACGACATCGAGTTGAGCGGGCCACCCGCCGGAGCATGACCAGTCGCATGGGCCCCGCGCCAGCTACCCGGCCGGGGCTCACGCCACGAGCCATGGCCCACCTCAGCGGCACAGGGTCCGCGCGATGCGGCGGGAGGCCAGCCACAGGCCCAAAAGACCGACCACGACCAGGTACGCCGCGTCGGCCAGCATCGAAAGGCTCAAGGCGTCGAGGATCAGCCCGCGGGTCAGCTCGATCCCGTGGTACAGCGGGGTGAGCCAGACAATGATCTGGGCCGGCCCCGGGTAGGCCTCCACCGGGGTGAACGTCCCGGAAAACAGGAACATCGAGAAGATGATGGCCCCGAGGTAGTCGAAGTCCTTCCAGCTGTTGATGAAAGTCGCCAGCAGCAGGCCAAGGCCGCCGAAGGCGAATCCGATCAGAAGCGCGGCCGGCAGCACCGCCAGCACCTGCCCCAGCGTCGCCAGCCCCAGCGCCACCATGACCGTGCAGAAGGCCAGCGAGTACATCGCCCCCTGTCCCAGGGACCACAGCAGTTCCCCGGCCGCGACCTCGAAGGGCGTCACCGGGGTGCTGATGGTCGCGTCGAAGAGCTTGCGATACCGCATCTTGGAGAAGAACCCGATCGACCCCTCGAAGAAGGGGCCGTTCATCGCGGAGGCCGCCAGCATGGCCGGGGCGACGAACGACGCGTAGGACACCCGAGCGCCATCGGCGAGCACGACCTCGCCGACCATCCCACCCACGCCGAATCCCATGGACAGCAGGTACAGCACCGGCTCAAGGAAGCCGACGACCAGCAGGAAGGTGTATCCGACGCTGTGCGCCGCGGTGACGTCCCGCAGGCACACCGCCCAGATACGGCCAGCCGGGGTGCTGGCCAAACGTCCCAGTCGCGTCGCGAGGACCGCGGTTACCACAGATACCTGCCTTCCAGAGGTCGCCGGGCCAGCCGGCGGTCAGGGGGATGAGCCACACGCCCTAGCCCGCGAGCCTGCGCCCGAAGGCCCACCGGGCGACCAGGAAGCCGACCACCGTCCACAGCAGCAGGTACCCGGCGTGCACCGGCGCCCCCAGCTGGCTGGGTATCCCCATCGTCGCGGAGCGGCACAGCTCCACCCCGTGCCACAGGGGCAGGAGACCCGCAGCGAGCCGCGCCCCCGCCGGCATCTGGGCAACGGGGAAGAACACCCCGGCGAACAGCGACATGGGCACGACGAGGATCCGATAGACGACGTCGAGCAGGACCGGCTCCGTGATGGTCGCGCTGAAGGCGAAGACGAACGCCGACATGGAACACCCGACGAGCACCGCTGCGGGGAGGGCCGCCAGCCCGGCGGCGCCGTCGACGATCCCGAGCAAGGCCATCACCAGGAGGAAGCCCGTCGCGGAGATCGTCACTCGCACCAGGATGTAGCCGAGATGGCCGACCAGAATATCCGTCGTGGTCAGCGGGCTCATGCGCATCATGTGATATGTGCGGGTCCAGTGGAAGGCGCCGTAGACCGGGTGGGTGCCCTCCCCGACTCCCACCTGCATCGCGGTGGAGGCCAGCAGGCCCGGGGCGAGAAACGTGAGATAGGAGACCCCCAGACCCCCCTGACCCGCGGCGTCGCCGTCGAGGTAACCGCCGATGCTCCAGCCCATCCCCAGCAGGAACACCACTGGCACGACGAAGAAGGTGAAGATCGTGCCGCGCCAGCTCCGCCGGTAGCACACCAGGTGGTACTCCAGGGCGGCCATCGCTGGATGGATCATGATGTCTCTGTCCCCGCCCCTCAGTCGACCAGGGTCCGGCCGGTCAGGTGCAGGAAGACGTCCTCCAGCGTGCTCCGCCGCACCAGGACACTGGACGGGGCCGGATGCTCCCGGGAGGCCGCCTCGGCGGCGGCGTCACCGTCGGCGGTGTAGAGCAGGATCCGATCGGGCAGGATCTCGTGCCGCTCGCAGTGCTCGCTGATCCTCCCGTTGATCCTGCGCGCGACCGTCTCCGGCGGCAGGTTGCCGAATCGCAGCTCCACGACCTCCTTGGTCGAGTACTGCTCGATCAGGCGCCGGGGCGACCCCTCAGCGATGATCTTCCCGTGGTCCATGACCACCAGGCGATCGCAGAGCTGCTCTGCCTCATCCATGTAGTGCGTCGTGAGCACCTGCGTGACCCCGCGCTGCTTGAGCTGGAACAGCCGCTCCCAGACCAGATGCCTGGCCTGCGGGTCGAGGCCCGTGGTCGGCTCGTCCAGCATGAGGATCTCCGGCTCGTTGATGAGCGCCCTGGCGATGGTCAGGCGACGTTTCATCCCGCCCGACAGCGGCTCGACCTTGCTGGTGATCCGTTCGGAGAGCTGGACGAACTCCAGCAGCTCCTCGGCCCTCTGCCGCGCGACGCGGCGGGGAATCCCGAAGTACCGCGCGTAGACGACGAGGTTCTCCAGGACGGTCAGCTCCTCGTCGAGCGAGTCCTGCTGCGGGCATACGCCCAGGCGGGACCGGATCACCGGGCCGTCCTTGATCGGATCGAGGCCGAAGACCCTCAGGACCCCCTCGCTCGGAGGGGAGACGCAACCGATCATGCGCATGGTCGAGGACTTCCCTGCCCCGTTGGCGCCGAGGAACCCGAAGAACTCCCCCGGCTGTACCTGGAGGTCAACGCCGTCGACGGCGACAAAATCCCCGAACCGTTTGACGAGTCGGTGCGCTTCGATCAAGGATGCGGGCTTCGGCACTCGGTGACGGTAACCCACGGGTACGACATGCGGCACCGGCTTTTCACTCCCGCCCGATTGCGGGACACCGATCCATCACCTACGTTCATTCACGGTAATGGCCAGCAAGCAGAGGGTGACCGCATTCTGTGTCCGACCCGGAGGAACCATGACGCTAACCACAAGGCAGTTGTTGGATCTCCCGTTCGACGTTCGTCCCGATCCGGACGAGTTCATCCAGGCCGCGATGGCATGGCACTTCACCCCAGCCACCGGGTCGCCCTTCTGGCTGGAACGGGCCAAGACCCTGGACTTCAATCCGTTGACCGACGTCACAACCCACGCCGACCTGCGGCTGTTCCCGAACGTCGTGAGCCAGTTGCGAGAGGTCCACGTGGCCGATCTCATCCCCAGGGGGTACGGGGACCGACCGGAGCTGACCGGCATCTTCGAAAGCGGTGGTACGACAGGGGCTCCGAAACGGGTGGTCATGCTGGCCGACTGGTTCGCCCGCTCGATCGCCTTCAGCTGCTGGTGGCTGGACAGCCACGGGATCCAGCGCGGGCTGGACTGGCTCGGGCTCGTCCCGACCGGTCCCCACACGATCGGCGTGCTGTTCCGGCAGTCCGCAGCCAGCCATGGCCGGCACGGCTTCACCATCGATCTGGATCCCCGCTGGGTCAAGCAGCTGATCGCGCAGGGCAGGTTCAGCGAGGCCAACGACTACGCGGAACACCTGATCGACCAGGCGGCGTTCATCCTGCGCGGCCAGGACATCGGCGCACTGCACCTCACTCCGCCCCTGCTGGAGCGGCTGGCCCGCCGGGACGACCTGGTCGAACTGGTCAACGAGAAGGTCCGAGCGATTCGCTGGGGCGGTGCGCGCATGGATCCGGACTCCCGTTCCCTCTACCGGACCGAGATCTTCCCGAACACGGCCCTCGCCGGCAACTACGGCAGCACGATGATCCTTGGTTTCGCCGGGGAGCGGGCCGGGCTCTCCGACTCGGACCCCTGCACCTTCGACCCGCTCAGTCCGTACGTGACCTTCTCGGTCGTCAACCCGGAAACCCTCGAACCCGTCGGCTACGGCGAGCGCGGCCAGGTGATCGTCAACCATGTCAGCAAGTCCTTCCTGCTGCCGAACAACCTGGAACGGGACACGGCCCTCCGGATGGAACCGCCGGAGGGGCAGGTCGGGGACTCGGTCGCCGATGTCGCATCGGTCGCCGTCTTCGACAATGAGACCGTTGTCGAGGGAGTCTACTGATGGTGTACCTCGACGCGCTGGGAGCACGAGGCCCGTTCCGCGCCCAGAACCGGTCAACGATCACCGACGTGACCGGTACTCCCCTCGCGGAGCTCAGCCTGGTCCCCCCGGTCTTCGTCACCCGGACCATGTCGGCGCTGCGCCGGGCATCCACCCCCGCGACCGACGACCGGATCGGGATGATCGCCCGCGCCGGGGAGCTCTTCGCGACGGCGACCCTGGGCGGCCAGTCGGTCGACGAGTACCAGCACATGGTCAGCCGGGTCAGCGGGATCCCGGTCACGGCCGTCCGGGAGTCGACCGGAACCATCGCCACCCGATTGTCCAGGGTGTATTTCAGCATCCAGCACGCCCGCCCGGCGGGCGCCGTCGGGGAGGTGACCGACCCGATGACGCGAACCGGCCGGGCCGTCTGGGTCCGGCGGGGCAGCGTGTTCGCCGTGCAGGCTGCGGGCAACCACCCCGGCCCACACGGAGCGTGGCCGGAAGCGCTCGCCCTCGGCTACCGGGTCGCGGTCCGGCCGTCTCAGCGTGAGCCCTTCACCCCGCACCGGCTCATCACGGCCCTGCGCTCCGCCGGGTTCCCAGACGACACCATCGCGCTGCTGCCGACCGGCCATGACCACGCCGAGGCCGTTCTGCGGGATGCTGACCGTTCCATGGTGTACGGCGGGGAGGCGGTGGTCAGCCGGTACCGGGACAGCGCGACCGTCCTGCCGCAGGGTCCTGGACG
>JAFGOK010000527.1 GCA_016926535.1 Micromonosporaceae bacterium
CTGGGCGCTGGGGGGACAGGGAGAGGGGCGGCTGGGGCTGCCAGGGGAGTCGCCGGCCAGCTTAAAGATCTTGAACGGCGACAGAAGTCCCGAGCGACCCGGGCGAAGCGAGACTCGCTCGACCGTGCGCTGGCTGATCTCGCGGGCTTTTACCGGGATGCTCTTGCCCGTGCCCTGGACGCTCCAGTGGACCCGATCCATGTCGACAGCGCTGACCAGGCGGAACGAGCGGGGCGAAAGTGGGGGCCGGAACGAACGTTGCGTCGACTTGAGGCCGTGCTCGATTGCCGCAAGGCTATCGAGCAGAACGTCAAGCCGCGTATCGCCGTCGAGGTGCTGATGCTGACGTTGTGGCGAGGCTGACCGGCTCGTCACGCCGTACGACTTCATCTGGGGGGAGGGCAGGATGAGGCGCGATATCGACGAGGAGTGGATTGAGGAAGCGGTTGAACGCTACCGGAGGATCGACGCACTGCTCGCTGAGTTCGACAAGGCCGCCGAAGCGCTTGAGGTCTGCGTCCGCTCGCCGGATGGGCTGGTCGAGGTGGTCGTGACCGCAGCCGGAGCCATCACGGATGTTCGGTTCAGGCAGAGCCTCGCCGGACGGACGAGCACGCAGGTGGCGAGTTCGGTGCGGGCGGCCGTGACGGCTGCGGCTGATGCTGCCCGGTGGGCTCGCCAGAGGCTGCGCGGTGATCTGTTCGGTGAGTACCGGCCGCTGGGATAGGGGATCTCAGGTGACACTCGACGACGTCGCGGGGCGCCTTGGGGCTGCGAGCGATGCGATTTCGGACGCCAGCAACGCGTTCGAAGCAATCGGGGTCGTGGCGCGTGACTTCGGCGCCGATGCCGGTGGCCAGCTTGGTGAGCTGGGTCGGCAGCTGTACGCGCTGTGGTCTGCGGCTGTCCTCGCCCGGACCAGGGAGGCCACGGCCCATGCCGGGCGCCTGAGCGCGGCGGCGAGTGCGGCTCGAGCGGCAGCCAGGGGATATCAGGAAGCTGACGTGACCTTCGACGCATCGCGGCCAGCATGCGGCGGATCCGGCTGTAGCGGATCCGGCGGTGGGGGGCGGACTGATGGATGATCTCGACCGGGTCCTTGCTCCCGGGCGGGATCTCCTCAACCAGGTCGATGCGGCCCTGGCAAGCTACGGAGCACCGGATGGCCATCCGGTCGTCCCTCTGCTGCGACGGCTGCGGGTGCTACCCGGAGCGGCCCTGGAGCAGGTCGCCCGGCTCGACGCGCAAGCCGTGTCCGAAGCCGCCGTCGGCCTGCGGGTCCAAGCCGATCGGTACGCTGGGCATCAGACAATGATCGATTCGGCGGCGGGCGCTGTGGGCTGGGAGGGTGCTGCCGCCGAGTCGTTTCGAACGCTGCTCCGTTCGCTCTGCGCGTACCTTGGCGAGGCTGAGAGCGCAGACGAGGCCAACATGGCCGGTCGGGTACTGGCCATGCTGGCCTATCTCGACGCGGTCGGCGCCTGGATCGCGGAGACAAGGGCGGATGTCGCGGTCGCGGTCGCCGAGGTGCTCGGTTCCGCCGAGGCAGTCGCTCTCCGGTCGCTCGCGCTTTCCGGAGCAGGCACAGACCCGACGACCCCGGCCCCCGTTGTCGCCGCTTCGGCTATCGGGGCGAGGATTCTCCGCGCTGTCGACCAAGCCGTCGCCGGTGGACACCAGGTGTATGAGCGGTGGGCGCCGCGCTTGGCCGAGCAGGGATACACGCCACCGGAGGCGCCAGCGCAACCCGGCGGTGGTCACATCACGGTGCTGTGGTAGGGGACCGCTGGGCGGGAGCCTTGCCGCGTCTGGCCCGGTGGCGGATCAGGCCGACCAGCCGCAGGAACAGCATCAGGCCAAGGCAGACGAACGTGACCAGGACGGGACGTCCGACGCGATCTGGCACCTGGGCGCCCACGCTGGCAGCACTGTCGCCTGCCCCGTGGCCGCCACCAGCGGTGTCCCGGGGTCCAGCGCTGGTGGCGGCGGCGCCTTTCGTGGGGCCGGTGGACTGGCTCAGGCCGGGGTCAAGGAGTGCTGCCTCCGGAATCGGCTGGTCAGGGGGCATGACATCAACGAACCGGTCTGCCGGGACAGCGGCCCGGCTCGCCTGCTTCTGCAGGCTCTGATTGGCGATGGCCGGCCCGGTCGCGGCGGTGAGACCGAGGTCGAGGGTGCGGCTGTAGCCGCCCACCGGGGCGATCGCCAGGGTCTCTGCTGTCCCGACGGCGAATTCGGCGATCCTGGTCTCCGGGCCGAGACCAGCAGGGCGCAGGTCGCGTATCAGGACCTGTATCCGGGCGGTTGTGGCGACCGCGTGCACGCGCCAGCCCAGGTTCTGCTGGGCGACCGCTCCGGCCGTGACCCGAACGACCGCGACGGCACCATCAGCCACCGTCGCTGCGGACACCCCCAGTACCGCCATGGTCTGCCGAAAGGCGGACAGCGGCATGAGTGGGGTGGCGCTCCCTTTCGCCAGCTTCGAGGCTGCCGCAACGCTGACCGGACCGGTCGGGGCGATGAGATCGACGTGCTCGGTGACGGGATAGAACTCGCCGTGGTCGATAGCGACGGAGAGGCCGGGAGGCCGGTAGGTGATGCCTGAGGTTTCGGCTGTGCCAGTTGCAGTCGAGCGCAGGAGCAGATGGCCAGACTGGCGGATGGTGACGTGCTCGAACAGTCGCAGATCGCCCACGGTCGTTGTCGAGGTGGCGACAACTGAGTAGCTGCCAGCGTCACTTGCCAGCCCAGCGGCTGTCGTCGTTTCGGAGCCCCTGGGTAGCCGGAGGACAGGGCCGGCTGCCCCCCCGACTGTTGCCCCGGCTTCCAGATCCAGGGACGCCGCTGATACCGGTCCCGTGGTCTCGTCGCAGGTGGCAGCGTCACTGAGAGTCGCCGCGGCTTGCATGCGTTGCGGCCCCGTCTGGGTGGTCGCTGTCACGATCGGATTGATCGTGCGGGTCACCGGGGACGGGCCGCTGGGCGGCGCGGTCTGGTAGATGTACCTTCCGGGCGCGAGGAGGCCAGCCCGTGCGGCGGCTTGGGGCTGCCGGCCGGCATAGATTCCGGCACGGGAGGAGCCGAGCAGAGCGGCGGGGGTCGCCAGTTGCCGTGTCTGATCTGAGGTGTCCCCGAGGGGCGTGAGATCAGTGTTTCGGAGCACCACGAGGTCTGCTGCGGCGCTGGCGACGAACGGCGCGTAGCACGCAGACGCCGGGACTTCAGCGGAGGCCTGGCCGCCGGAAACGCCGGAAGCCGTTGCCAGGGCTGCCAGAGCGGCAGCGCAGGTGATGATCAGGGAGTAGTTCGCTTGCCGCCGGTGTCGCGTCGTCCAACGATGGCGCGGGGCTGGCATACCCTGACCTCCGCTCGGATGGTTCATGATGATCAATGGCGGCCCGGCTGCTTCCCGTGGCTTGTACGCTGCCAAAACGAGTGTCGGATGCGACTGGTTACGGGGTTGTCCGGCCCCGGAAGCGTGACTGGATCAACCAGACGGTGCTCGGATAGCATGCGGGCCGGGCTCGCCAGCGCCACGCTATGGTGGATGCCGTGGGCATGCTCTGCGCGGTCAGCTTCAACCGGTACGGGCGCCTGTTCTACCTCGATCCCGGTGAGTTCCACCCGTCAGTGGGCGATCTGGTGCTGGTCGGGACCGACGAGGGGCCCGAGGTGGCAGAGTGCGTCTGGGCACCCCAGGCTACGGATGCGGACACCAGCGGCTTCCCCCGGCTCTGCGGGCTGGCGGGTGAGGAGGATTTCCAGCGGGAGGAGCATCGGCGCCGGCGCAAGGCGGAGGGGCTGGTCGCGGCGCGGCAGCTTATCCGGGAGCACGAGCTTCCGATGAAGGTGGTCGCCATCGACCATCTGCTGGATGCCGGAGGGCTGGGTCCGCGTACGACGATCTACTTCACCGCTCCGCAGCGGGTCGACTTCCGGTCGCTGGTGCGCGACCTTGGTGCGACCCTGCGGTGCCGGGTCGAGTTGCGTCAGCTGTCGGCCCGCGACTCGGCCCGGGTCCAGGGGGGCGTTGGGTCGTGCGGGCGTGATCTGTGCTGCGCGACCTTCCTCGCCGACTTCGAGCCCGTAACGATCAGGATGGCCAAGGACCAGGACCTGCCCCTCAACCCGTTGCGGATCTCCGGGGCATGCGGCCGGCTCATGTGCTGCCTGAAGTACGAGCATCCGCTGTACCAACGATTCAGGGCCGATGCTCCGGCGGCCGGGGTGCGCGTTGCCTTGCCAGAGGGTGATGGGCGGGTGGTCGGGCACAACGTCCCGAGGGACGCCGTCGTGGTGCGCCTTGAGAGTGACGGATCGAGAGTCACCTGCGGCAGGGAGGCCGCATGCCAGGCGCGGAGCGCTCGCCAGGAACGGGGCAGGTGAGCTGGCACGGTCGATCGTTGCGTGAGGCGATATCCCCTCGACCGGAGGCGCGGCCGGTCGCGTACACTGTCTCGATGTCGCCGCCTTAGCTCAGTCGGCAGAGCGGTTCACTCGTAATGAACAGGTCGTCAGTTCGATTCTGACAGGCGGCTCCAGCGCCCTGGACAGGGCAACGAAGGCCCTGGGAGACCATCCCAGGGCCCTTTTTTTTGATCAACAGTGTACGGAACGGTGTACCTACCTCGAACCCGAGAGATCCGTGAGCACATCCGCGTAGACCTCCCAGTACTCCGACCGGAGCAGTCGTCTCGGAGTCCCGGCATTCAACTCTGCTCGCATCCCCAACACCTCAAAGCGAAGTGCCTCGATCTTGGCGTCCTGTTCTATCGAACGCTGCGTCCATCGCCTTTCGATGATCGCGTTGACCGCAGTGACTGCGGCGGCGCCGAATGCGGCAGTAATGAGGCTGCTGTTAACGTGACCTGTGATCTCAACGGCAGCGAGGATACTCGCGATCCCAAGCGAAACGATCAAGTGCGCTAGCGGGCCGCTGTCAATGTGGGTATGGGCTGTCTGATTCATTGAGTTGTCCTCCCGAATCATGGCCTTTCGGGCTGGCGTAATGGTCTGAGTGATGAGCCCTGGGTGTCGTCCGAAGTGGGTGTTGTCGGATGGGGCATCTACGTTGCTCGTGCGTGGAGAGACTCCCCATCGGTCGGGTGTCCGATGGGGTGATCGTCCGGTCGGAGATTGCGCTGCTGGCGGGCTCGTGGTATCGATCGTGTCGATTGGGAACAATTGTCCGGTAGATGGTTCACAAGTTGTGAATGTCAGATTCACGTTGCACTATGCACATGCAGAAAGTTCACCCGTCCGGGTGATGGGCGCGGGGAATCGTGGTTTTGAATAGCGCCAGCACCCAACAGGCACACCGCGTACCCAAACACCTACAGGAGTACCTTTGACTCACGGC
>JAFGOK010000528.1 GCA_016926535.1 Micromonosporaceae bacterium
CGACCGTTCGGCGCGGTCCGCTTGTTCGGGGCCGTGCTGCAGCGGGCGATCCTCGAACCGACCTGGGCAGGCGGCAGGGGACTGGTCTGGACGTATGCCACCCTGGATGATCTGGCGGCGTATGACCAGCGACCCCAGGAGCTTGAGGCTCTGATCGATCTGGTTCGGTGCGTCGAGGAGGCGGAGGTCGCCTGCCTCGTCAAGCAGGTCGCTCCGGCAGAGTGGACAGTCTCGCTGCGCAGCAAGGGCTCGGTCGACGTCAGCATGATCGCCGTGGGGCTCGGCGGGGGAGGCCATCGCGCGGCGGCGGGATTCAGCGGGCAGGGCACGATCGAGACCATCATTGCAGCGGTACGGGCCGGATTTGACCGTTGTGGTTGACCGGGATTGCTGCTGATTGATCCCTATGAGCGACGCCGGCAGCGAGAACGGATGCGGGAAAAATCGGGGTCGCGACGTCTCCCGCTGTGATGATCCTGCGGGGACAATCAATAGATGGAACGGCCATCCGAGTTTGCCGCTCCCGCCGAGAGGGCGTGGACGCGTTCCGCCGTGCTGGTTCCGGTGTTCGCGCTGATCTCGCTGGTGGCTGGGGCGCTGCCATCGTTTTCCCTGTCTGCGAACCTGCTTGTGCTCTGCACCGGGGGCTCACTGTTCTGGATCGGCGTCTCGAACACAGTCCGGGAGGTGCAGCCGTTGCCGCGGGTGCCAGCTGTTGCGGCGTGGTGGATCGTTCCATTCGGACTGCTCATCCTCGTGGAGGCCGCGACCTTCCTGCTGGGGTCGACCGACAGTCACCCGACCTTGTCCAGGTTGGCGGATCCGGTGCTGGAGCGCTATCTCGCCCGATCGGCGCTGTTCTACGGATGGATGACGGCGTTCTGGGGGATGGCGCGACGATGATGTCTCTTCGGGTACTGGTGATCGCTCTGTTCCTCGCAGCGATAGCCCTGCTAGGCGTGGTCGAGACGGTGGCTCGCAGGGAGCGATCCGCAGTGCCGACGTTGGGTGAGATGTGCGGGTTCGTGATGAGTTATCGCCTTGGCTGGCTGCCAGTTGGGCGGATTGGCGTTTTCGGTTTCTGGTGGTGGCTCGGCTGGCACTTCTTCGCCCGGTGACGGCCTGCGATACGGGCCATGGCAAGCTGGTCAACCGTGACGCGCAGCGGCCTAGTTGTGATCGACAAACCCGCCGGGTTGACCTCTCATGACGTGGTCGCTCGGGTACGCCGTATCGCCGGCACCCGCAAGGTTGGCCACGGCGGAACGCTCGATCCCATGGCCACCGGTGTCCTGGTCGTCGGCGTTGAGCGGGCGACCCGCCTGCTGACCTACGTTGTCGGTTGCGACAAGCGGTACACCGCGAGGATCCGACTCGGCCAGTCCACAGTGACCGATGACGCGGAGGGCGAGGTCGTCGCGACCGCTGACGCTTCCCGCCTGACCGGGGCGACTTTGCCGGATGCGTCGATCCAATCCGGCCTCATGGCCATGGTCGGGGAGATCGACCAGGTACCCAGCGCCGTCAGCGCGATCAAGGTGAAGGGAGTGCGGTCGTACGCCAGGGTGCGCGGCGGCGAGCAGGTTGAGCTGGCGGCTCGGCGGGTGACCGTCCACCACCTCGCCGTCATCCGGATCATCCGGGTGACCGGGGCGATCGACGTCGAGATCGACGTGCGCTGCTCCTCCGGGACCTACGTCCGGGCCATCGCACGTGACCTGGGGGCCGCCCTGGGAGTCGGCGGCCACCTGACAGCGCTGCGTCGGGAGAGCGTCGGGAGCTTCACCGCTGGAGAGGCTCTGACCATCGAGGCGCTGGCCGGACTCACGGAGCCGGTGCCACTCTCAATGGCCGAGGCCGCCGGAAGGCTACTGCCCGGCAGAGTGGTCACGGCGGACGAGGCACGGGTGCTCGGGCACGGCGGGTCGCTGGCGCCGCAGGGGATGCCTGGGCCATACGCCGTGTTCGGACCGGGCGGGGAGGTCATCGCGGTCGTGGTTGAGCGAGCGGGGAGAGCCCGTCCGGAGACGGTGCTCACGCCCGCCTAGGGTGGTGTCTGCGACAGCCGCTCATCTCGATCGGCTGGACTGTGACCCGTTGGGAGACATGACGTGCGGCGATGGATGGGCTATGACGCCGTGCCGGCAGACTGGAGCCGTTCTGTCGTGACGATCGGCGTGTTCGACGGCGTCCACCGAGGCCATCAGCACACCATCGGGCAGGCCGTCAAGCGATCAGTTGATCTTGGTGTGCGATCAGTGGTTGTCACATTTGATCCCCACCCTGCTGGGGTGCTCCGCCCCGGCTCGCAGCCAGCGGTTCTGACCGAGCTGGACGCCAAGGCCGAGCTGATCGGGTCGCTGGGCGTTGACGCCCTGTGCGTCATCCCGTTCACCAGCGACGTGGCGCAGTTGCCAGCGCGGGTGTTCGTCCAGGACGTACTGGTTGGGCGCCTGCACTCGTCTTTGATTGTTATCGGGGCGAGTTTCCGGTTCGGGCGGAGGGCCGAGGGGGACGTCGACCTGCTGCGCAGCCTCGGGGTGCGCCTGGGATACGCCGTCGAGGAGGCCGAACTGCTTCGGGACGACGTCGCGGTCTTCTCGTCGACGCACATCCGTGCCTGCATCGCCTCCGGGGAGGTCGAGCGGGCGAGCCGGGCGCTGGGCCGCCCGCACCGCCTCGACGGGGTCGTCGTGCGGGGCGATCACCGCGGTCGGTCGCTCGGGTTTCCCACGGCCAACCTGCGCACGGCCGATCACGTCGCGATGCCTGCGGACGGGGTGTATGCGGGGTGGCTGGTCAGAGGTGGTCAGCGGCTGCCCTCTGCGATGTCCATCGGAACCAATCCGACCTTCGACGACGCCGATCGCCGAGTCGAGGCGCACGTGCTCGATTTCGATCAAGATCTTTACGGCGAGCGGGTCTCCGTGGAGTTTGTCGCACGCCTCCGCGATATGCGGGCCTTCTCGGATCAGGGGGAACTCATCGCCCAGATTCGCTTCGATGTCGAGCGGACTCGGCAGCTGCTGTCTTTGTAGATCTTCACGCTTGGCTTAGATCCGGATTTGACCAGTGTCGATGCAGGGAATGGCACGGTAGCGTCTGGTTTGGCCGTCGTGAACGCCCTCCCCAGCACGTGACGGGGCGCGGATTCTCGGGCTTCGCGCCCCGTCACGTCATCAGCTGATTCACGAGGTCCCCATCGGCCGAGCGGCCCTTTCTCGGCTCGCACCAGCGGTCTGTTAGATTTGGTGCCACACCGGGTCACCGGTCCAGTCTCCGTGCCTGCTCGACGCCGTGGGCGGGAGCGCTGGCAGGGTTATCCATCCCACAACGTCGAATAGGGAGATCATGGCGCTCGACACCGCCCAGAAGACCGAGATCATGAAAGAGTACGCAACCGTCGAAGGGGACACCGGGTCGCCGGAGGTCCAGGTTGCCATGCTCACCAAGCGGATCGCCGATCTGACGGAGCACCTGAAGAAGCACAAGCACGACCACCACAGCCGCCGAGGCCTGCTGCTGCTGGTCGGCCGCCGCCGCCGGCTGCTCAACTACCTCCACCGCACCGAGATCCAGCGGTACCGTTCCTTGATCGAGCGGCTCGGTCTGCGCCGATAGCTACCTGCCCGGGGGGACGACGAGGGGTGAACCCCATCGTCCCCCACGCGCACGTGGAAGACTGTTTCCCAGAAGGTTCTCGCCAGATCTTTCAGTGCACCGGTCCTCGGTAGTGGCCCTCGGGGTACGGACCTCGTCCGTGATCCCGGGCGCTTCGATCGAAGACCGGCTCCTGACAGCTCCAGCGGGACAGCAGCACTCAACGAGGCCAGCAGCACCGAGGCTGGCCAGAATCCGCAAAACCAGAGGAGTTGTCACATCTATGACCGAGCATGGCAGCCTCGGCACCCAGCAGGCTCGCGCCCTGATCGACAATGGTGCCTTCGGAACGCGCACTCTCGTGTTCTCGACCGGCCGGCTTGCCCGGCAGGCAGGCGGTTCCGCCATCGTCCAGCTGGGCGACACGGTGGTGCTGTCCGCGACGACCGCGGGCAAGCACCCCAGAGAGCAGTTCGACTTCTTCCCGTTGACCGTTGACGTCGAGGAACGTATGTACGCGGCCGGCCGCATTCCCGGCTCGTTCTTCCGCCGCGAGGGGCGCCCGAGCGAGGACGCCATCCTGACCTGCCGGCTGATCGACCGCCCGTTGCGTCCCAGTTTCGTCAAGGGACTGCGGAACGAGATCCAGGTTGTCGTGGATGTCCTGGCTCTTGACCCGCAGCAGCCGTACGACGTGGTCGCGATCAACGCGGCATCCCTTTCGACCAAACTTGCCGGGTTGCCGTTCTCCGGCCCGATCGGTGCCACAAGGATGGCGTGCGTCGACGGCTCGTGGATCGCCTTCCCCACCCACGAGGAGCTGGAACGGGCGACCTTCGACATGGTGATCGCCGGTCGAGCGCTCGCTGACGGCGACGTCGCAGTCATGATGGTGGAGGCTGAGGCGACGGAACACACCGTCGGGCTGATCGAGGCCGGTGCTGGCGCACCGACCGAGGACATCGTCGCGGCGGGTCTTGAAGCGGCCAAGCCGGCCATCAGAGAACTGTGCCGGGCACAGGACGAGCTCGCCGCGCTCGCGGCAAAACCGGTCACCGAATTCCCGCTGTTTGTCGACTACGCCGACGACGTCTTCGACGCCGTCGCCGAGGCCGTCGCCGGGGAGGTCGCAGAGGCGCTGCGCATCGCAGGAAAGTCCGACCGGGAGGACGCGCTCGGCCGGATCAAGGATGCCCTGCTGGAGCGGCTCGGCGAGCGGTTCCCGGAGCGGGAAAAGGAGATCGTCGCGGCGCTGCGCGCGCTGACCAAGCGCGAGGTCCGCGCCCGGGTGCTCCAGGAGCAGGTCCGGATCGACGGTCGCGGGCCG
Source organism: Micromonosporaceae bacterium (assembly GCA_016926535.1). Classification (GTDB taxonomy): domain Bacteria; phylum Actinomycetota; class Actinomycetes; order Mycobacteriales; family Micromonosporaceae; genus JABDRL01. The sequence continues at coordinate 4,928 of JAFGOK010000528.1, forward strand.
CGGGATATCCGGCCGCTGACCGCCGAGGTCCAGGTGCTGCCGAGGGTCCACGGCTCGGCACTGTTCGAGCGCGGGGAGACCCAGATCCTCGGGGTCACCACCCTGAATATGCTCCGGATGGAGCAGGCCCTGGACACCCTGTCACCGCAGAAGTCCAAGCGCTACATGCACAACTACAACTTCCCGCCGTTCTCGGTCGGCGAGACTGGGCGGGTCGGCGCTCCGAAACGGCGTGAGATCGGCCACGGTGCGCTCGCGGAACGGGCGCTGCTTCCGGTCCTCCCCGGTCGGGAGGAGTTCCCCTACGCGATCCGTCAGGTGTCTGAGGCGCTGGGATCGAACGGTTCCACGTCGATGGGGTCGGTGTGCGCCAGCACGATGGCACTGCTGAGTGCGGGTGTGCCGCTCAAGGCACCGGTCGCCGGGATCGCCATGGGTCTGATCTCCGATGTGGTCGATGGTGAGACCCGCTACGTCACCCTGACCGACATCCTCGGGGCTGAGGACGCCTACGGTGACATGGACTTCAAGGTTGCCGGGACCAGGGACTTCGTCACCGCACTTCAGCTGGACACCAAACTCAACGGCATCCCCTCGGAGGTGCTCGCGGCAGCGCTGCGGCAGGCCAACGAGGCCCGCCAGACGATCCTGGACGTCATGGCGGAGGCCATCGAGTCTCCCGCGGGTATGAGCCAGTACGCTCCGCGCGTCACGACTGTCAAGATTCCAGTCGACAAGATCGGCATGGTGATCGGGCCGAAGGGCCAGACGATCAATGCGATTCAGGACGAGACCGGCGCCGAGATCACAATCGAGGATGACGGCACCATCTACGTCGGCGCAACGGACGGCCCGTCCGCTGAGGCCGCTGTCGAGCGGATCAACGCTATCGCCAACCCGACCCTGCCGAAGGTGGGCGACCGGTTCCTCGGCACGGTCGTCAAGACCGCGGCATTCGGGGCGTTTGTTTCGCTCTTGCCAGGGCGGGACGGCCTGCTGCATATCTCCAAGGTCGGAAACGGCAAGCGGGTTGAGCGGGTCGAGGACTTCCTCAACGTCGGGGACAAGGTCGAGGTCCAGATCGCCGATATCGATCAGCGGGGCAAGATCTACCTGGACAAGGTCCGTCCGGAGGGCGAGGCCGAGTCAACCGAGTCAACCGAGTCAACCGAGTCAACCGAGTCAACCGAGTCAACCGCACAGACAGAGCGGCCAGCCGGCCGTGATCGCGGCGACCGCGGCCCTCGCGATCGGGGCGACCGGGGCGACCGTGGCGACCGGGGAGACCGGGGAGACCGGGGCCCCGGTCGAGACCGGGATCGCGCCCCTCGTCCGGATCGTGGTGGGGAAGGCCAGGGAGATGCCGGCGGCGAGGGGGAAGGCGGCGGCGAGTACCGCAGGCGCCGTCACCGGCACTCCTGATGTCAGAGGTCATGATCACCGAGACGGTTGCGGTGGACCAGGCCGGCAGCACGGTGCGACGCACCGTGCTGCCCTGCGGCCTGCGCATCCTGACCGAATCCATCGACGCGAGCCGCAGCGCCTCGTTCGGGATCTGGGTCGGCGTCGGTTCCCGCGACGAGACGCCGGCCTTGGCCGGCGTCTCTCACTTCCTGGAACACCTGCTGTTCAAGGGCACGAGCACCCGATCGGCCCTCGACATCTCGGCGCAGATCGAGGCCGTCGGCGGCGAGACCAACGCCTTCACGACGAAGGAGTACACCTGTTATTACGCCAGGGTGCTCGACGAGGACCTTCCCCTGGCCATCGACGTCGTCTGTGACATCGTCACGGACTCCGTGCTTGCGAAGCCGGACATCGAGACCGAGCGGGGCGTGATCCTCGAAGAGATCGCGATGCACGACGACGAGCCGGGCGACGAGGTTCATGACGTGTTCGCCGAGGCACTGTACGGTGACCATCCGCTGGGGAGGAAGGTCTCCGGAACCCCGGAGACCATCGAGACGATGTCCCCCAGCGATATCGAGACGTTCTACCATCAGCGCTACCTGTCCCCCAGGATCGTCGTCGCAGCAGCGGGCAACCTCAGCCACTTCGACGTCGTCGAGCGGGTCCAGCGGGCCTTCGCGAGCGTCGAGCGGTTTGCTGTTGCAGCATCGCCGCAGACGGGTCGGTGCCGGGAGAACGGTCCTGTCATCAGCGCCGGCAGGATCGTCACCCAGGACAAAGACACCGAGCAGATCCACCTCGCCGTGGGATGCGGCGGGATCACCCGGACGGATGATCGCCGGTTCGCCTTGGGCACGCTGAACAACGTCCTCGGCGCTGGGATGTCCAGCCGCCTGTTCCAGGAGATCAGGGAGCGGCGTGGGCTGGCGTACTCCGTCTACTCCTACACCTCGCAGTACGCGGATTCCGGGTTGTTCGCCGTGTACGCGGGATGCGCTCCGGGCAAGGCAGACGACGTGCTCGCCATCATCCGGGACGAGCTGGCGCGGGTGGCGGAGCATGGTCTGACCGAGTCGGAGGTACGACGCGGACAGGGCATGTTCAAGGGTTCGCTGGTGCTCGGGCTGGAGGACACCGGGTCACGGATGGCCCGGCTGGGCAAGGGCGAGCTGGCGTACGGCGAGGTCTGGTCCGTTGACCGCCTCCTGGGCCGGGTGGAGGCGGTGACTCGGGCGGAGGTCCACGAGATCGCGGCACAGTTGCTCTCAGGGCCGTTGTCCATGGCTGTGCTGGGTCCTTGCGCGGACCACGACTTTGAAAAGGCGCTTGGGTAGCCAGCGGCCGACCGTGGGGATCCGTGCGTTACGTTGAGTGGCGTGAGCGAAGAACATCAGGTGATCCGGGTCGCAGTGCTCGGTGCGCGTGGCCGCGTGGGGTCGGAGGTCTGCCGGACCGTCGAGGCAGCCGAGGGGCTTGAGCTGGTCGCGACAGTCGATGTCGGCGACGAGCTGGACGTCCTTGTCGCAGCTCAGGCCGAGGTTGTGGTGGATTTCACGACACCCGACGCCGCGCCGGCGAACGTCCGGTGGTGCGTCACCCGGGGGATCAACGTCGTGGTCGGGACGTCCGGGTTCTCCGAGGCCAAGCTGGCGGAGATCCGTGCGTTGCTGAACCAGCACCAGGGCATCGGCGTCATCGTCGTTCCCAACTTCGCCATCGGCGCGGTGCTGATGATGGAGTTCTCCGCCATGGCCGCGCGCTTCTTCCAGTCCGTTGAGATCGTCGAGTCGCATCACCCTGGGAAGCTGGACGCGCCGAGCGGTACCGCCGTGCGTACTGCGGAGTTGGTCGCGGCGGCGCGCTCAGCCGCCGGCCTGCCTGCGATGCCAGACGCGACGGCCGACGAGCGGCAGGGGGCACGGGGCGCGGAGGTCGAAGGGGTTCACGTGCACTCCGTTCGGGCCGCTGGGCTCGTCGCCCACCAGGAGGTGCTGTTCGGCACTGTGGGAGAGACCCTGACCATCCGTCACGACTCTCTTGACCGGAAGTCGTTCATGCCAGGAGTACTGCTGGCCGTCCGGGCGGTGGGTGGAATGCCCGGCTTGACTGTCGGGCTTGGGACGCTGCTTGGCTTCGACTCCTGACCACCGTTGGGTGACCACTATGTGAGATCAGTGAGCGCCGGTTCGGACGCAAGTTGGTCACGCTGAGGTCACATGGGGCTGGGGGGCATCGCCGCCGGTCGACGTTTCCCAGGCATTACGCGGGGACGAGCGGTCTGCTGCGGGCTGTCGGGGACACAGGCCGAGGTGCGAGGGTCAAGCTTCCGTACATTGAATGTTGCGGAAAGTAGTCGTTTGTTGGTGGTGGAATCGATGTCAAAATCGCGCTGGGCCTGACCCGGTACGCTGCTAATCGAAAACCCGAGCGGTGAGGGCGGCCCGCTGGCCGTCTCCCGCCTTCCGGGTGATGTTCAGGGCGATGGGGCCGGGGTACCCGGCTGCTGTGCCTGACGGTCAGTGGATTGGGCACGGCTGCCGCGATACGCGGCCAGATGCGGGTGTGACGACGGCCCGGAGGCGGCGCGGTCGTTGCCCACCAGTGGTTCGGTAGGTAGCGACAGGCGAGAAAGCTGTACCGAGAGAATCGTGGACGACCTGGAGGGAAGGCACGTGACGGAGCTGGGACGAGTCGTGGGACTGACGAGCACGCTGTCAGACCGGTCCCGTCGCACTGCGGGACAGGTGCTGATCGTTGGGGCGCTTGCCATTGGTTTCTGGGTGTTCCTTGCGGCGACGGCCGCGCGGCACGGCTACTTCGACCTGCGCGTCTACTACGGGGCGATCAACTTCTGGATCCGTGACGAAGGCCAGATCTACGATTACCTGCTGCCAAAGACCGGGTATGGCTTCACCTATCCGCCGTTCGCAGCGGTCGTCATGGCTCCAATGGCACTGGTGAACTGGCATACCGCCATCGCGATCAGCCTGGTTCTCTCTGTCGGTTCGATGTGGTTGATGATCTATTGGCTGGCCGGCCCACTGATCGCTCGACAGGGGTGGCCCCGCTGGTTCGCCCTTGCCATCTCGTTGGAGCTGGCAGTGGTGTTCGAGCCGATTCGCGAGACGGTCAATTTTGGCCAGGTCAATCTGGTCCTCCTGGCCATCGTCGCCGCTGACCTGCTGCTGCTCCTGCGGAAGGGGCACCCGGCCGCCGGGGTCGGGATCGGCCTGGCCACTGCTATCAAACTGACCCCCGGGGTGTTCATCATCTACCTGCTGGTCACCCGCAGGTGGCGAGCGGCCGGGATCGCGAGCGGGACCGCTGCTGCGGCGACCTGGCTCGCGGCGACCCTCGCCCCGGACGCGTCCAGGGTCTTCTGGACCGACGCGGTCTGGGATACCAGCCGGGTCGGGTCGACCGCGTTCGTTTCGAACCAGTCGCTCAACGGATTTGTCTCCCGGCTGAACCCAGTCGATCCATCGGTCCTGCTGTGGGCGGTGCTGGCCATCGCGGCGTTCGCTATCTGGATGACGCGGGTGCGCCGGGCGGTCGACCTGGCCGACGAGCCGGCAGCCCTGGCCCTGACCGGCATCTTCGGTTGCCTGATCAGCCCGATCACGTGGGTGCACCACCTGGTCTGGGCATTCCCTGCCCTGATCCTGCTGGTCGAAGGCGCTCTCGATCGGTCGCGATCGGCCCGGGGCCGCCGCTGGCTGGTGATCGCGGCAGCCTGTTCATGGACTCTGCTGTCCAGCAGAGTTGTCTGGGCCTTCGAGTACCATTACGAGGGTTTCGGGGTGCTGGGCAGCAACGTGTATGTGTTCATCCTGTGCGGGCTACTGGTGGGCCTGCCGCTGCGGCATCCGGCCACTGCCCCCTCCGC
>JAFGOK010000529.1 GCA_016926535.1 Micromonosporaceae bacterium
CCGGGGCGGCCGAGGACGGGACCGTTCGGCTGATTCCATATCCCCACAGCACCCCGAGTAACGTCGCCGCGATAACGGCGACGACGAGCCGGACAGGTGAGCGCCCGATGATCGTCATGATTGTGGTGAGTCCATGACCAGCGGAAACGGCAGGGGGAGGGGCATCCCCCGACCCACGCGACATCGAGGCGGCGCGACGCTGCGTAGGGGTGTGGTGCCGGCGAGCACCGCCGACCAGCGACTGCTGGACTCCCGGTCGAGTGCTGACTGGAAGACCAAGGACGCGTGGCGGGCCCTGCGGATCCTCAGCGAGTTCGTCGAGGGGTTCGAGACGCTTGCCGATCTGCCTCCCGCGGTCAGCGTGTTCGGCTCTGCCCGGAGCAAACCAGACAGCAGGGAGTACGCGCTGGCCCAGCGGCTGGGGCGGGCGCTGGCCGACGCGGGGTACGCCGTCATCACCGGCGGTGGGCCGGGGGTTATGGGAGCGACCAATCGCGGAGCGAGCGAGGCCGGCGGACTCTCGGTCGGGCTGGGGATTGAGCTCCCCTTTGAGCAGGGCCTGAACGAGTGGGTCGATCTCGGCATCGACTTCCGGTACTTTTTCGCCCGGAAGACCATGTTCGTCAAGTACGCCAAGGCCTTCGTCGTCCTGCCCGGTGGGTTCGGCACGATGGACGAGTTGTTCGAGGCGCTGACGCTGGTACAGACCGGCAAAGTCACTCGTTTTCCCGTCGTCTTGATGGGGACGTGGTACTGGCAGGGCCTGGTCGAATGGCTCAAAACGGCAATGGCTTCCGACGGCAAGATCGGCCACGAGGACCTTGATCTGATTGTTTTGACCGATGAGGTCGACGAGGTAGTTGATCTCATCGTTGAGGCCGACCGGGTGCTGGCGAGCGCTCAGGATGAGACGCAGGGCGCAGTGGTCCGCCGGGCTGCGGATGATGTCAGAGCAGCATCCGGCGGGGACGGCCGCCCGGCTAGGTGACCGCCCAGGTGACCACCAAGGTGGCCGCCCAGGTGACCACGCCAGGGCGCGACGACTACTCCGGTCGCTGGCCAGAGCATCGGAGGACCATGGTCTGATGGAGCAATGACTCCAGGCCGATCCGATGGACCCGCGACGGTCCAGCGCGGCTACCGCCTGGTGGTACCGCAGCGGAGCGAGCCGGTCAGGGTGCTGCCAGACGAGGACCAGCGGCGGGTGATCGACCATGTCAGCGGTCCGCTGCTGGTGGTCGGCGGGCCGGGCACCGGCAAGACGACCACGCTCGTCGAGTCGGTCGCGGCTCGGGTCGCGGAGGGCGTTGACCCGGAGCGCATCCTGGTGGTGACCTTCGGGCGCCGGGGTGCCCTCGGGCTGCGGGAGCGCATCGAGGCCAGGATGGTCCGTCCCGCCCAGCCCCTGGTGCGGACCTTCCACGGGTATGCCTTCGGCTTGCTGTACCGCGCGGCGGTGGCGGCCGGGGACGAGCCGCCCCGGCTGCTGACCGGCCCGGAGCAGGATCTGGTCATCCGGGAGTTGCTGTCGAGCTCAGCTCCTGAGGCGATGGGCTGGCCAGAGCCACTGCGACCGGCGTTGAAGACCAGAGCGTTCGCAACGGAACTTCGTGACCTGCTGCTGCGTTGCGCGGAGCGGGGCCTCGGGCCGGCAGGGCTCGCCGAGTTGGCCCGCCAACGGCGCAGGGCCGACTGGCTGGCGGCCTCCAGGTTCTTCCGGGAGTACCGCAGAGTCCTGGCACTGAGAGAGGCGACGGTGCGCGGTCGGCCAGGGTATGACTACGCCGAGCTGGTCGCCGCGGCCACCAGGCTGCTGCGCGACAACCCTGACCTGCTCCTTGCGGAGCGGCACAGGCTGGCGCACGTGTACGTTGACGAGTTCGCCGACACGGATCCCGCGCAGATCGAGCTGCTGGAGACGATCGCGGCCGGCGGGGCCCACTGCGTGACGTTCGCTGACCCAGATTCTTCGATCTTTGCGTTCCGGGGTGCCGATCCGGGCATCATCGACACCTTCGCCGAGCGGTTTCCGATGGCCGGCGCTGGCGCGGCGGTCACCGGCGCAGCGACCAGTCGCGAGGTCGTCGAGATCATGCTGACCACCTCCTACCGGTCGGATCGGTCGTTGCTCGCTGCGACCCGCCGGGTCGCGACCCGGCTACGAGGGCCGATGCGGCACCGGCACCTCAGGCCAGCGACCGATTGTCCAGCCACGACGGCTTCGCCGTCGATGGACCTTCGCACCTTCGGTACGGCGGCCCGCGAGGCGTCCTACGTCGCACACCGGCTGCGGGAAGCTCATCTGATCGACGGTGTCCCGTGGTCGGCGATGGCCGTGATCATCCGATCGAGTGTCCTGTATCTTTCGAGCGTCCGCAGGGCACTGATCCAGGCCGGGGTTCCGACGGTCGTCCAGGCGGAAGACCTGCCGCTGCATCTGCAGCCGGCGGTCGCTTCCCTGCTGCTGCTCCTGCGGTGCGCGCTGGATCCGGGCCAGCTCACCGAGTCCACGGCGGTCGCGTTGCTGCACTCGCCGATCGGCGGAGCCGATCCACTGGCGGAGCGGCAACTGCGTCAGGGACTGCGTGCCCTGGCCTTCGCAGGCAAGGACCGGCGCCCGTCCGGGGATCTGCTCGTTGAGGTCGTCAACGATCCCGCAGCCCTCTCCGAGGTCGATCGCTGCTGGGCCACTCCTGCTCGGACGCTGGCGGCCGTGCTGGCCGCGACGAGAGCGGCGGCCCCGGCCGGGATCGAGCGGATGCTGTGGGCGGCCTGGTCCTCCACCGGGCTGGCCGATCGGTGGGCGGCGGCCAGCGCTGCCGGGGGGCCGCTGGGTGAGGCCGCAGACCGGGATCTGGACGCGGTCGTCGCCCTGTTCGACGCGGCGGCCCGGTTCGCCGACCGGCTGCCGGGAGCAGGCCCGGCCGTGTTCGTCGAGTACATCGAGGGCCAGGACCTGCCCGCCGACCGCCTGGCGCCCGTGGCCGACCGGGGGCCGGCGGTCCGCCTCCTGACCGCCCACACGGCGAAGGGGCTGGAATGGGACGTCGTCGCGGTGGTCGGGGTCCAGGAGGGCATCTGGCCGGATCTGCGGCTCCGCGGGAGTGTGCTCGGTTCGGAGATGCTCGTCGATGTAATCGCGGGCAGGGAGATGGAGACGGTCGGGCGACTGTCCGCCCTGCTCGACGAGGAACGGCGGCTGTTCTACGTCGCGACGACCAGAGCGCGACGCCGGCTGATCGTCACAGCGGTCGAGGCAGGGGATGTTGACGGGCAGCCGAGTCGGTTCCTGTGGGAACTCGGCGCTTCCGTGGAATCCTCGCCCAGGCCAGGGGATGAGGTTGGGGCTGGGGTTGGGGCTGGGGTCGGGGATGGGGCCGGGGATGCTCGGCCCGCCCGATCGCTGACCCTGCCAGCGTTGGTGGGCCGGTTGCGGGCGGCCCTCGCCGATCCCGGGACACCCGAGGTGCGGCGGGCTGCCGCCGCGCGCCTGCTGGCCCAGTGCTGGCGGCAGGGAGTCCCGGGGGCCGATCCGGACCAGTGGTGGGGCCTCCCGGCACTGTCTGACGCCGGGCCGCTGGTCTCCGAAGGTCAATCCGTGCGCGTCACTCCCTCGACTGTGGAGAGCATCCGGCGGTGCGCGTTGCGCTGGCTGCTGGAACGCCATGGCGGATCGGTGGGATCGTCTCCGGAGCAGGGGATCGGAAACCTGGTCCATGCTGCCGCGATGCTGGCAACCAGCGCGGACGTTGACCGCGCTGTCCTCGCCTCCTACGTCGCGGAGCGGTTCGACTCGATCGAGTTGTCGGCGCGCTGGCTGGCTGGTCGGGAGCGGGAACGTACCGATGCC
>JAFGOK010000530.1 GCA_016926535.1 Micromonosporaceae bacterium
ACTTCCAGACGGCCACCTCCGCCAACTCGTACTCCTACGGCAACCCGCCACCGTCCGGTTCGGAGTTCGACTGTCCGGCCCTGTCCTTCACGATGGTTCAGGCCAACAACAACTGGGTTGCCCAGATTGGGGGCGGCTCATCGCCATCGTCGTCCCATCGCCGACCTGCACAACCGGCTGAGAGCGACCGGGACAGCAACAGGACAGCAACAGGACAATATACCCCCTAGGGTATACTATATCCTGATGACCTCAGCGCCACCCGAGTCGCCACCACCCGCACCACCCGCACCACCCGCACAGGTTTCCTCGACGCAACGACCACCGCGAGCCGAGCTCTCCGGTATCACCTCGGTGCTCGCGGTGGTCGCTCACCCGGACGACGAGTCGTTCGGGCTCGGCGGGATCCTGGCAGCCTTGGCCGACCAGGGTGTCCCAACGGGGCTGGTGTGCTTCACGCGTGGCGAGGCCTCGACGCTGGCCGGCTCGACTCACGCCGAGTCACCCGGCACAGGCTCACCCCAAGCCGATCGACCCGGCGACCCCGCCGTGATCCGCGAGCACGAGCTGCGGCGAGCCGCAGCCGTCCTCGGGATCGAGCACGTCGCCCTGCACGACTATCCCGACAGAGCCCTCCGCGGCGTCGACCTCGCACCCCTCGCCGGGCATGTCCTGACTCTCGTGGCCGAGCGACACCCCAGCCACCTGCTGGTCTTCGACCAGGGTGGAGTCACCGGTCATCCAGATCATGTCCGATCGACCCAGGCGGCGCTGGTCGCCGCTCGCCAGGCGGGCCTGCCAGTGCTGGCCTGGGCACTGCCCAGGGAAGTGGCCAGCCGGCTGAACGCCGAGTTCGACGCCGAGTTCCTCGGCCGCGGCCCCGAGGAACTCGACCAGGCGGTGCGGGTGCCCCGCCAGCGTCAGGAAGATGCGATCGCCTGCCACCACAGCCAGTCCGCGGACAACCCGGTCCTGCACCGCCGGCTGGAACTCCTCGGCGACACAGAGCACCTGCGGCTGCTCTACCATCCGCTGTGACGGTCAGCATGCGGATCATGCTGGCGCTGCCTGAGCGTAGGCCGCAGCCGCCCCGGTGCGGTGCATCCGCTGCCAGCGCAGCCTGGCTCCCAGAAGCGCCATGACCAGGGCTTGGACGACCACCAGGTAGTTCAGCTGCCGGTAGAGGATCTGCTGCAACGGCGCCGCCCAGAGTGGACCATAGGGCTCCCGGTCCAGCCACAGGGTGTACGCGGTGGTGAGCAGCTGGATGACCGTGAAGCCGGCCCAGGCCAGGGCGATGGTTCCGAAGGGCTGGGACAGCAGCCCGTAGACGCCGTAGACGTCCACCACCGGCGCGGCCAGCGGGAGCAGTACCTGGAACAGGGCCAGATAGGGCAGGCAGCGACGGCCGAGCCGCCCGGCCGGTCCCCGCTCGATCATGGATCGGCGGTGCTTCCACAGCACCTGGAGCGTGCCGTAGCTCCACCGGTAACGCTGGCGCCACAGTTGCCGCAGCGTTGCTGGGGCTTCGGTCCATGCGACCGCTGCCGGCTCATAGACGACCTGCCAGCCGGCCCGGATGATGCTCATGGTCAGATCGGTGTCCTCCGCCAGGGTCTGGGCAGACACTCCGCCGGTGTCGTGGAGGGCCGCCCGCCGGAACGCACCGATCGCACCCGGGATGGTCGGCATGCAGCCGATCGCGTCGAGCATCCTCCGGTCCAGGTTGAAGCCGACCACGTACTCCAGGTGCTGCCAGCGGCCGAGCAATCCTGCCCGGTTGACGACCTTGGCGTAGCCGGAGACAGCGCCGACACGGTGGTCGCGCAGCGGTGCGACCAGGCGACTGACCGTATCGGCTTCGAGCACGGTGTCCCCATCAACGAAGACCAGGATGTCACCGGTCGCGTGGCGAAGGCCGTTGTTGAGTGCCGCTGGCTTGCCCGCATTGGGCTGGCGCACCACCCTCACCTGGGGAAGCCCGAGCTGGTCGACGAGGTCTGCGGTGGCGTCGGCCGATCCGTCGTCAACGACGATCACCTCAAGGTCTGGGTAATGGCTGCCGGCAATGGATCGCACTGCGGCGGCGATGTTGGCCGCCTCGTTGTACGCCGGCACGATCACCGACACGCGGCCGAGCACGGGGAATGGCCCGCGCCGGTGACGGCGGCTGCGGCGTTCGTGTATCCAGGAGCCGCCCATCTGGGCCAACAGCCGCAGTATGCCAGCGATCACCATGAGTACGGTGAAGACGAGGAACAGGTCGGCCAGCCCTCCGCCGGCCCGCTGGGCCAGGCGCAGCCCGTAGCCGCGCCAGCGCTCGCCCGCGGAGGCGACCGGTGAGCCGGCAAGGCCGAGCGCGGCCGACACCGTGACAAACCGGTACCCGGCCGCCTGAAGCTGCGGGATGAGCTGGTCGAGGGCTGCCACGGTCTGGGAGCGGTCCCCGCCGGCGTCGTGCATCGACACGACAGCCCCTTCCCCTGCCGCCGGCCGCGCCGCGGCGATGATCGCAGCAGCACCCGGCTGCTGGTCGTCCCCTGTGTCCCGGTCTGCCAGCACGGTCAGGTATCCGGTGGCCTCGGCCGGTGCTGGCGGATCGGGCCGGTCGGACGGGTCGGACGGGTCGGACGGACGCAGCAGTACCGGTCGCCGGCCAGTCGCCGCCACGATCGCGTTGCCGGCCAGGGTCAGCTCGACCGAGCGCCGCAAGGATCCGACGGCGGTCAGGTCGGCGTTGGTAAAGCTGCGGACCCCCACCTCACTGCCGCTGGCAATGATCCGCTTCGAGAGCTCCGGGTACCGGTTGACCATCGAACCCAGCTGGAAGAACGTGGCCTGGGCGTGGTGGCGGTCCAGCACCTCCAGGATCCTGGGAGTCCAGACCGGGTCCGGCCCTCCGTCGAAGGTCAACGCGATGGTCAGGGCAGGCATCCCCCGGCTGGTCATCGACCCGTCAGCCGCCACCCGGTGTACTGGGTCCGGTCTGGGCGCGTCCGGCGCGCCGGGGCTGGCGTCGGGTGCGACACCCGACCCGGCGCTGGGCGCGGCACTGGGCTCGGCGCCCGGGACCGCCGAGACCGCTCCGGTCGCTGGTTTCGCGTACCCGTTGAGGCACAACCCTCCGAGCAGTACCAGCAACGACGCCGACAGCAGCGGCCAGTGCCAGCGCGGTTCCCGCGCCGGTCGTCGGGTCACCATTTGTCCCTGCCCCTTCGCTTCGTCGGCGAGCCGCTCGGGCTGGTCGTCGGTTGGGAGTGCCCGGCGGTGGGTCCCGGGCTGCCCGGTGTCGCCACAGCGGTCTGCTGCCCTGGACTGGCCAGGGACGGACTGGCCAGGGACGGGCTGGCCAGGGACGGGCTGTTCGGGGCGGGGCTGATCTGGTCTGGCCAGGCCGGCGGTTGGCGTTCCCCGGCGCTGGTGAACCCGGACACGAGGGCGAGAGCGGCCAGAGCAAGGGTGAAACCCGCAGCGGTACCCCCGGCCACGACGAGCCGCCGTCGCCGGAAGGTGTCGTCAACGAAGATCGGCCGATCCTCAAATTCGGACAGTGACATTTAGTTATCTCATTTCGGACATAGAGAAGCACACAATGGGGGTGGAGATCGCGGCTGGGCTGATTCAGCGATGCCTGCCCGAGAAACGCCACGCCGTCGTGTGCCACCTGATGGTGTGCCACACGACGGTGTGCCACACGACGGTGTGCGGAATCGTGGCCTCAGGACCAGCCGTTCTTCTTGTTGCCTCCGGCAGTGCGGCTGGGATTTGCCGGCCCACCGCCAGGGTGCGAGGTCGGGGGGACCGAGGAAGCAGTGGCGGACTCGGCGGCGAAGAACGCTGCACACAGGCCGGGCACGCGCGCCCGGCCGCCGGCCAGGGCGACCAGGGTCCGCCAGGCCTGGTTCTCCATCGTCGCGCCGTTCGGGTCCCGCCCTGCCTCGTTCCACGCTTGACACAGGGCGCGGACCTGATCGGCACTCGGATCCAGCGTCCCGGTCGCGGTCGGGTTCGGCTCCGGCGTAGGGGTCGGGCTCGGTGCCGTCGGGGTGGGATCGACGCCGCCGGAGGGGTCGCGCCCCGGCTGGCGTCCGGTGCTTGGCGCTGGTACTCCGAGCAGCGAAAACAGGTCATGTGCTCGCTGCTGCACCGGGTCAGGCAGGCTTCCGGTCTCCGCAGCGACGATCGCACCGACGACGAGCAGCGACGCCAGGGTCGCGGCCAGCCGGACGACGACAGTCTTCCTCGCGGTCGATCCCTGCGCATCGTGACTCCTCACCGGATGATCGGACAGCGCGACGCGACGCGCTTCGACCAACCGGGTCACCGCCTCCTTCTCGCCGGCCAGTTCCTCGGCCCAGGCTGGCGCCCGTGCCGCCGCCAGGAGCAGGCCCAGCCCGTACAGCGGTGGATCGGAGCCTGGGCTGGAACCAGGGGCGGAGCTGGAGTCGAGATCGGAGTCGGAGTTGAGGTCGGGGTCTGAGTCAGACACCAGCCGATCGGCCTTGTCCAGGTCGATCCCGTCAGCTCGTCTCGCGCGTATCGTCCTCCAAAAAGCGAACCACCGCCCCATGCCGTTACACCCCCTCCGCCTCGGGCGCTTCGGCCATTCCGGTCGAGGCCCAAGCCCTTCTGCCGGCTGGCGAACGCCGGTTGGCCACCTCGGGGTGGGCCGCCAGCCGCCGCAGGCCGCGCATGGTCGCAATTCGAACCGCTCCGGGCCGCTTGCCCAGGATCGCAGCGGTCTGGGCGACGTCCAGCCCTGCGACAACCCGCAGCATCACCGCCTCGGCCTGGTCCGGCGCCAGCGAGGCGATCAGGCGCAGCGCCCACTGGGTGTCGGCGCGTTCCAGCGCGTCGAGTGCGACATCCCGGGCCGTTGTCTCGGTCCCCCCTACCGCCTCCGGGGCTCTGGGCCCGTCCCGGCGGCGCCGCGCTCTGCGATGCTCGTCGATGGCGCGATGGCGCGCGATCCGGAACAGCCAGACGCGGAACGCGGTCGGCTGCCCGGCGAACCGCCCGATGTCCCGGGCCACCTGGAGCCAGGTCTCGGAAGCCACATCCTCGGCTGCGTCCCCGGCCACCACTCGCAGATACCGCAGCAACGGGGGTTGCAACCACCGCCACAGGGCGGCGAATCCAGCCCTGTCGCCACAGATCGCAGCCGTCAGGGCATCGGCCAGGTCATCGTCACCCAAGGCGCTGATCCCATCGAGGAACATCACAATGAACCGCGGCGGATTCTATGTCCAGCACCCGCCCGCCCAACCATCGACCCCGCCCGCCCGGCTGTCGACCTCAACGCTTGCCATACCCCATGGGGTATGTGCTACCGTGGTGTTCGCACGGGGAGGACTGCCGACGGCGCCGCCCGTGACCGTGTGACGATCAGACCGAGGAGTCCAGCCATGTGCAGCCCCGCGACCTGTCGGACCTGCGGCAAAGCGACCTACACCGGGTGCGGTCAGCACGTTGACCAGGTGCTGCGCGGCGTCCTGAAGACCCAGCGCTGCGCCTGCCCTGACGACCAGCGCAGACCCGGCCGCACCTCGCTGCTGGCAGCACTGTTCGGCCGCTGATGGTCGGACCCGGCGTCTCGGCATCCGGATCGCCGTTCGCCGCGGCTCTGAGGGTCACTGCGATGGCCTGGATCGCCTTGAGGTAGATACCGGCCGACGCCGCGACTGCCCTGGGCAAGATCTGTGGACAGTCAACGGCATGTGGACCACCCGCTGCCGACAGCGGGCCTCGCCCCACTTGACATAATGCCGCGCCGGTCTACATCATCAGGCGAGAATCGTCATGATCCGCCTGATGGTGTAGACCGGCCCGATGTTATGTCAACCAGCGTCAAGGCCA
>JAFGOK010000085.1 GCA_016926535.1 Micromonosporaceae bacterium
CTCGACCTCGGGCACCAGACGGCTGGGCAGCCGTCCGACCAGCGCGATCCCTCCTCCGGCCAGTGGAACAACCATCACAGGTCCGCGAACGGCAACCCCGAAGGCACCACCGGCGGGGAATGGTCATTCCTGGACGCTGCCGGCTGGCAGAGCGCAGAAGCTCAGCGGACCCCCGCTGAGCAGCCCATCCAGCGGCCGTCCGGCCAGCGCCTGATCGACGTCCACGCCTGATCGACGCGCACCGCCCACGGCCCCCGACACGCACGACCCACGACGCCCGCACCGCACACCGCCGTACCAGCACCGCACAGGAGGAAGGGCCAGATGACTACCGTCAACGGCACCACCGGAACGACGACCGGCGCACTGACCGGAACGACGGCCGGGACGACGAAGTCCTCCCTGACCACGGCCGCCTCCACGGTCGACAAGGACATGTTCCTGCAACTCCTGGTGGCGCAGCTGAAGTATCAGGATCCCACCAAACCGGTCGACAGCTCGCAGTTCATGACCCAGACCGCCCAGTTCACCATGGTCGAGCAGCTGACGAACGTGGCGAAGAGCCAGTCGGACATGCTGGCCGCCCAGCGCATGGCGACGGCGACGGCCATGGTGGGCCGGACCATCGCATACAACGACGCCACCGGCATGCCGGCCACCGGCGTCGTGACCTCGGTATCGTTCTCGGGCAGCAGCCCGACCCTCCGGGTCGGGAACACGGATGTACCGCTGTCCTCGGTCAAGGAAGTCAAGACCGCCTCCGCATAAGGCGGAACCCCTCCCTCACCGAAAGGTAGCCATCCATGCTCCGCTCACTGTTCTCCGGTATCAGCGGCCTCCGCGCCCACCAGACGATGATGGACGTCACCGGCAACAACATCGCCAACGTCAACACCACCGGGTTCAAGTCCTCCCAGATCGTCTTCGAGGACACTCTCAGCCAGATGATCAAGTCGGCCTCCGCCCCGAGGGACGAGTTCGGCGGGACCAACCCGTCCCAGGTGGGTCTCGGGGTGCGCGTCGCCGCGGTCACGACCACCTTCAACCAGGGATCTGCCCAGAACACCGGCAGCACGACGGACCTCATGATCTCCGGAGACGGGTTCTTCGTCGTCCGGGACGAGGACCAGATGCTCTACAGCCGCGCCGGGGCCTTCTCCTTCGACGCCGACGGCCGGCTGTGCAACCCCAACGGCATGGTCGTCCAGGGCTGGCCGGGAATCAGCGGCGCGATCGACACCAACGTCGCACCCGGGGATGTCACCCTCCCCATCGGGATCCTGCTGCCGCCGGTCGTCACCAGCCAGATGGCCATCAGCGGCAACCTGCCGGCCGACACGACGAGCACCACCCCGGTCACCCAGTCGATCACGACCTTCGACCAGCAGGGCAACGAGGTCATCGTCACGGCAACCTGGGAGCGGGCCAGCCTGGTGACCACCCCGACCCTGCAGTGGAACGTCACTTTCTCCGACTCGTTCGGAGCGGCGACGGCCGGGCCGACTCCGGTCACCTTCAACGCCGACGGGACCATGGCGACCCCAACCCCGCCCGGGGCGTTCCTCTCCTACACCACCAACGCCGGCAACACCATCGACATCGACATCAACAGCATCACCGACTACGCCGGGAGCGCGACGGTCGCGGCCGTCTCCCAGAACGGGTCCGCCATGGGGTCGCTGTCCGGCTTCACCATCGGCCAGGACGGGGTGATCACCGGCACCTTCTCCAACGGTCTCAAGGACACCCTCGGCCAGATCGCGCTCGCGGTCTTCAACAACCCGCGCGGTCTCGAAAAGGTCGGGGAGACCATGTTCACCAACACGGTCAACTCCGGTCTGCCCCTTCTCGGCCAGCCCAACTCCGCTGGCCGCGGCTCGCTGATCTCCGGCTCGATCGAGATGTCCAACGTCGACCTCGGCCAGGAGTTCACCAACCTGATCATCGCCCAGCGGGGCTTCCAGGCCAACTCCAAGATCATTAGCACCTCGGACGAGTTGCTCCAGGAACTGGTCAACATGAAGCGCTAGCGCGTCCCCCAGCAGGGAGCGAGGAAGGTGCGGGATCCCACCGGTCCCGCATTTTCCTTGACTTTCCCTTGACTCGCGGCAGAACCCCGTCGATGAGCAGGACGGAAGCCATGGACGGGCCGTGGCCCGCGATCCAAGGACGGTCCGCCGTGATACTGCTGACGCGCCTCAACGGGCCAGTGTTCGCTCTGAACCCAGACCTGGTCGAGCGCGCGGACAGCACCCCAGACACCGTAATCACCCTCGTGGATGGCACCAAATACGTCGTGGCAGAGTCACTCCCCGATTTCGTCGCCCTCGTGCGGGCCTATCGCGCATCCGTGGTCGCTGAAGCGCAACTGATGCTCCGCAACCCGCAGCGAGAACTCCCCAGTGGGGAGCAGGCTCCAGCGCGCCCGATGCCCTGCGATCCGACTAGCCGCAGCGCCCCAACCCAAGACCAGGGCAACGTCGTCGTTCCGCTGCACCGGCGGGAGCGGTAGATGGATCCGGCCACCATCGCCGGCATCGGCCTGGCGTTCGCCTCGATCATGTTCTTGATCTTCGAAGAGGGCGGCAGTATCACCGAGATCCTGCTGCCCGGCCCGATCGTCCTGGTCTTCGGCGGTTCCATAGGGGCCGCGATGGCCGGAGGGATGCTCAAGGACTCCCTCGGAGCGCTCAAATCCCTCCAGCGGGCGTTCCTCGGCAAGGTCACCCCGCCCGACGCCCTCGTGGACTCCATCGTGAAGCTGGCGGAGAAGGCCCGCCGGGAGGGGCTGCTCGCCCTCGAAGACGCCATGAAGGATGTCGAGGACCCCTTCCTCCGCAAGGGGCTGCAACTGGCCATCGATGGCACCGACTCTGACGAGCTGCACGACATCCTGGAAGCCGAGGTCGACGCCAAGCGCAAGTCCGACAAGGTCTCTTCGAAGATCTTCAGTGACATGGGGGGATACGCCCCGACCATCGGCATCATCGGGACCTGCCTCGGCCTGGTCAACGTCCTCAAGAACCTCAGCGAGCCGGAGAGCCTCGGCCACATGATCGCGGCGGCCTTCGTCGCGACGCTCTGGGGCATCATGAGCGCCAACATCCTGTTCCTGCCAATCGGTAACCGGCTCAAGCGCCTGTCCGAGCTGGAGTGCGCCCACATGGAACTGGTCATCGCCGGCATCATCAACATCCAGGCCGGGGCCAACCCCCGCCTGGTCGCGCAGAAACTGCGCAGCCTGATGGGAACCAGTGCGAAGGCGGAGGCCGCCTGATGGGAACCCCTCCAATGACCGGAGACGTCGCATGAGCGGACACATGAAGGGCGGCCGCGGCCGGCCACCCCGCCACGAGGAAGAGGAGCACGAGAACCACGAACGCTGGCTCGTGACGTACGCGGACATGCTCACGCTCCTCATGGTGCTGTTCATCGTGCTGTTCGCGATCAGCCAGGTCGACCAGAAGAAGTTCGCCGCCCTGAAAGAGGGCCTCGCGGTCGGCTTCGGCGCGCAGAGCGCCGCGTTCACCGACCCCGGCGCAGGAGTCAAGGAGGCCGACAACGAGGGATCCCCCATGGATCTCCAGGTCGGCACCGGCGGCAGCCCCGATGCGAAGGTCGAGGACGAGGCGCTCAAGAAGGCGGTCCAGGCCGCCGACCGGGCCAAGGAGCAGCAGCGGCAGGAGGAGGCCAAGAAAGAGGTCCAGAACCTCGAGCAGATCAGGCAGAAGATCCTCGAAGCGCTCCGAGCGAGCGGGCAGGAGGACAGCGTCCGGTTCGCCATCGACGAGCGGGGGCTCATCGTCACGATCGTCACCACCTCCGTCGTCTTCGCCGGCAACAAGGCCGATCTCCTGCCGGGGGGCCAGCAGATCCTGAACGCGATCGGACCGGCGATCGTCGACCTGCCCAACCGGATCGAGGTCGACGGCCACACCAACCAGCTCAACGTCCCGACTGCCGAGTACCCCAGTGGGTGGGAGCTGTCCTCGGCCCGGGCCTCGACCGTCGTACGCTACCTGCACGCCCGCATGGGGATCCCGGAAAGCCGGCTGGTCGCCGTCGGGTTTGCGGACACCCGGCCGCTGTACGACCCTGCCGATCCGAGAGCTGCCGCGCTGAACCGCCGCGTTGAGATCGTCGTGTTGACCACCGTGCCCGGATCGATCAGTTCCCTGCTGCCATCAGCGGTCGGCTCGGACAGTACCGCGGCTGGTGGGTCCGAGAACCAGACGGAGGCCGGCGGATGAGCGGCAAGGGGAAGTCCGGGGGAGGCCTCGGCGCCAAAATGGCGGCGAACAAGAAGCTGCTCGTCATTGCCCTGATTGTGCTGGCCTTCGTCGGGGGCGGCGGTGGCAGCTACTACTTCTTCGTCTACCAGCCGAGCCAGCCGGAGCCGGAACCGGAGCCGGGGGCCGTCGTCGTGCTGGAGTCCATCACCATCAACCTGGCGGACGGCCACTTCCTCAAGCTGGGGTTCGCCCTCCAGCAGACCCTCGAGGTCGAAGAGGCCCTCGACGGCAGCAAGGCCCTCGATATCGCGATCGACCTCTTCAGCAACCGATCCATCGCAGAGCTCTCGTCCAATGACGAGCGGAACCGGATGAAGCAAGAGCTGAAGGAGAAGGTCAAGAAGGCCTACCACGACGAGATCATCGACGTGTACTTCACGGAGTTCGTCATGCAGTAACCGGGGAGCACCACGGCTGCAGGAACGTGGCAGATCAGCGCAAGCTTTCCTCAACCTGTCAGCTGGTTGGCCGATGGTCGGGGCGTGAGCCAGTCATCGCAGTCAGCCGGTGACGCCCGTTTACCCGGAAGGGGCCAGCGGAAGGCCAAACCGGTCGGGCCGGAGCCCTACGACTTCCGGCGGCCGGCGAAGCTCGCCAGGGAGCACGTCCGCACCCTCCAGATCGCGTACGAGACGTTCGCGCGCCAGTTCTCCACGCTGCTGACCACGAGCCTCCGGGCGGTATCGCACGTCTCGCTCATCTCGATCGGCCAGCAGTCGTACGACGAGTACATCATGTCGCTGCCCGGAACCACCGTGCTGGCGATGTGCACCATCGACCCGCTGCCCGGCATCACGATCCTCGAGTTCTCGCTGAGCATCGGGATGGTCTGCATCGACCACCTGCTCGGCGGCACCGGCGGCCCCCAGCCGCAGCGGCCCCTGACGGACATCGAGGCCCCCCTGCTCCGCGGGCTGATCACCCGGATCCTCGGGGAGCTGCGGTACGCGATCGAACCCATCGTCGCGGTGACGCCGCAACTGGTCGATATCGAGTACAACCCGCAGTTCGCCCAGGTCGGAACCCCATCCGACATGGTGCTCGTCGCCGCGTTCGACATGAAGGTCGGCGAGGAGGAATGCGTCGCGACGGTCTGCATGCCGTTCAACGCGATCTTCCCGAGACTGCAGAGCGATCGCGGTGACCTCGTTCTCTCCGAGGGGGAGCGGCAGTCACGAGAGCTGGCCCGCGAGCATGTCGTCCTGGGGATCGAGGGCACGGCCGTCGAGGTGTCCGTCTGCTTCCAGCCGGTCCGGATGCATCCGTCCGACCTGGTCAGCCTCAAACCGGGCGATGTCATCCCGCTGGCCCACCCCACCTCGATGCCGCTGGCCGTCACCGCTTCCGGCATGAGCTTCGCCCACGCGATGCCGGGCAACAAGGGAGCGCGGCTGGCCTGCCTGATCGTGCCGTCCCCACCCGGCCACGTCCCGGGTGAGCCGCTGCTGGCGACCGCCAGCCCCATCATCCCGTCGTTGCCGTCGCTTCAGGGAGCACCAGCC
>JAFGOK010000531.1 GCA_016926535.1 Micromonosporaceae bacterium
CTGCGTCGGGACGGCGGGATTCGAACCCACGACCCCTTGACCCCCAGTCAAGTGCGCTACCAAGCTGCGCCACGTCCCGTTGTGCGAGCACTGACTCGCAGCGGGTACAGCCTAGCGCACCCGATCAGTTGGCGCTCGCGGGTATCCGGGCTGCCGGGCCGCCTGCAGGCGGCCCGCGCAAGACGATCATCCCCGGACTTGACCCCATCCCCAGCCAGTTCCGGCGCTGCTGTGCAGTCGAGCATTTCGTCAGTTGGTGCAGGTACGGTCTCCGACCAGCGAGCCCGACGAGGGTCGCAGGTAGTCGCGCTGGTGGTGCTCGTTGCGCTGGCCGGGGCGGAGGGGACGGCCCAGCCGATCTGACCAGCGCGTCCGTCCGGGCTGAGTCCCCGGGGAAGGACAGGCCAGTCGGGTGCTGGCCCAGGTCTGGCTGCGCGCCATCGCGCCGCACGTCGAGGCGCCCGAGTACCCGAACTGGTATCCCATCAGATCGGGTCATCTCCGGATTCGGCAGGATCGACAGGCGTCGAGACGGTGATGGAATCGGTAGCCTAATCGACATGGCCAGAGCCCTCGATCCGGAAGTCCTTGCTGCCCTCGTCCGGGGCGAGACCCTGACGATCCAGTCGAGGTCCACGGTGGCCTCGGAGACGCTGCTCGCTGTGATGCGGGCGTTCATCGACGCTCTGCGCCAGCTCAGTTCGAGGACGGCTTGTCACGCCCGGTGAGGGCTACCGGCGGCGGCACCAGAAGGGTGGTCAGGGGTGCGGGGACCCGATGTATCGGGGCGGAGGCTGGTGTCGTCGGCGCTGGTTGGGCGCAGTGAGGAGCTCAACCGGCTGGTATCGACGGCGTTGCAGCCGCCAGCCGTCGCCTTTCTTGAAGGTGAGGCCGGCATCGGGAAGACCCGGCTGGTTGCGGAACTTGGCACGCGGCTGGGCAGTACCGGCACCGCCGTCGGCAGTACCGGCACCGGCACCAGCAGCCGGCTGCTGGCGATCGGGGGTGCCGGCAGATCCGGGAGCCGTTCCCGCTCGGCCCGGTGATCGAGGCGATTCGCGGGATCCGTGGGCAGATCCGGACTCAGGGACTGTCCCCGCTGGCCGGTGCGCTGCGTCCGCTGCTGCCGGAGTACGCCGACGTGTTGCCGCCGCTGTTGCCGCCGATAGACGACCGGCTGGCAGAGCGGCACCGCGTGTTCCGGGCCTTGGTCGAGGTCTTGGGGTCGGTCGAAGCACTCGTTCTGGTACTCGAAGATCTGCACTGGGCGGACGAACAGACCATCGACTTCGTTCGGTACCTGCTTAGTGACCCGCCGGAACGGCTGTCGCTGGTGGTCACATTCCGCGGGGAGGAGAAGGCAGCGGCGACGGTGCGGGCGCTAACAGCGAGGCTGCCAGCGTCGGTGACCAGGAACCACCAGGTGCTCGCCCTGCTGGACGAGCAAGAGACCGGGGCGCTCGCCAGCGCGATCCTCGGAACAGATCGTGTTTCTGCGGGGTTTGCTGGCTACCTGCACCGGTGGACATCCGGGCTGCCGTTCGCTGTCGAGGAGGTGCTCGCGCTACTGCGTGGCCGGGGTGAGCTGGCCTGCCGCGGGGGCGGCTGGGCGCGGCGGGCGTTGTCCTGGAGCGAGTCGCTGGCCTCTCGCCGGACGCGCGGGCGGTGGTTGAGGCCGCTGCGGTGCTCACCACGGCGGTGCCGGTGGAGGTGCTGGTCGCCACCTGCCAGGGCCTCGCATACCCCGCGCTCGGGGAGGTGGTTGAGGCCGGGCTGCTGGCAGAGTTCCTCGGGGAGCCCCGGCTTCGCGTCGGGTTCCGGCACCAGCTGGCTGCACAGGCCGTGTACGACAGTATGCCGTGGATTCGCCGCCAGCGCTTGCACCGCCAAGCCGCAGCAGCATTGTCCATTCTGGATCCATCTCCGCTTGGGCAACTGGCCCACCACTACCGTAACGCCGGTCAGGACGCGGAATGGGTCACGACCGCAGAACGGGCAGCAGACCAGGCGATCGCCCTCGGCCACGACGACGAGGCGATGTTGCTGTTGGAGGAGGTGTTGCGGAACGCTCCGCTGGCCATTGGCCAGCGAGGCCGGGGTCTTTCTGGGGATCCCGTCCGGCAGCCAGCAGATGCCGCTGGAGACCAACGTGCGGTGGCTGTACCGGTCGCTGGAGGTCCTGCCAGAGCTGAAGGATCCCTCCCAGAACGTGCTGATCCTCGGCAAGGTCGCCATGATCCTTGTAACGATTGGCGATCCGATGTGGCGGGAGCTGACCGCGCGGATGAATGAGCTGACCGGCGGAACCCTGCGCCAGCGCAGGGAGGTGAACGCCTACGAGTCGGCCGGGAACGGCGCATGCTGCTCTGGCCACCATCGGATGGCCCGGGAACTGCTGACCGCTGCCGTCGAGGGCGCGGCAGCCCTTGGGCTTCACCGGCTGGAGCTGCGGGTGCGGTCCAACCTCGCCCTCCTCGAATACTGCACCGGGCGCTGGGAGGGGCTCTGCGCGCGGGCCGACCTGGTGGCAGAGGAACTCGACGACTACCCGCTGGGACGCTTCGGCGCCGACATCGTCGCTGGTTGCCTGGCGCTCGCGCACGCCGACCTCGAACTCGGGGCAGAGCGCTTGCAGAAGGTCACCGCGTCGATCCGGGACGCTGGCGAGTTTGATCTGCTGCCACTGCCAGTCGCTGCGTTCCTGCGACTGGCTGCAGCCTGTGGCAAGGCTGGGCTGGCAGGCAAGGCTGGGCTGATCCTGGAGGCGGCGCAGCCGGTACTCGCCAGCGTCGAGTCTACAGGGGTCTGGCCCTCTGCGGCCCGGATCCTGCCGCCGCTGGTGGCCGCCCTGGTCGCAGCAGGCCAGGTCGACCGGGCGCACCGTGTGGTCGCAGCGTGGGAGGGGCCGCTGGCCGACCGGGAGGTGCCGCTTGGCCCTGCGATGCTGCGGCACGCCAGGGGGATCCTGGCAGCCCGGGCAGGGCAGTGGTCCAGCGCTGCGGGTCACTGCCTGGCAGCGGCCGGGTTCTTCGACCGGCTGGAGTGCCCGTACGAGGCTGCGCAGGCCCGTGAGCAAGCGGCCGAACCTCCTCCGGGGCCAAGCTCCTCAATGGCAAGGTTCTCGGCGACACCGGGGGCGGTCGCGAGTCCTGGATCATCGCCGGGATGGAGCGGGCCGTCGCGCAGGGCGCCGACATCGTCAACCTGAGCCTCGGCAGCACCGACTACGCAGGTATTGACCCGCTGGAGCAAGAGGTCAACGCCCTCTCCGAGACCTCTGACACGTTGTTTGTCATCTCGGCCGGCAATGAGGGCCCCGATGCTGGCACCATCGGCTCGCCTGGCTCCGCCGACGCCGCCCTGACCGTTGGGGCTGTTGACAAGGCTGGCCAGCTGGCCAGCTTCTCCGGCAGGGGCCCCAGGCTGGGCGACGGCGCCGTCAAGCCCGATGTTACGGCTCCCGGGGCCAATATCATGGCCGCTGCAGCGCCCAACAGCGTGCTGGAGAAGAAGGGCGTCGTGGCCAGCAACGGGTACATGGCCCTGTCTGGCACCTCCATGGCGGCGCCGCACGTCTCCGGCGCGGCGGCCCTCCTGGCCCAGCAGCACCCGGCATGGGGCGGGGAGGAAATCAAGGCGGCCCTGGTCGCCTCCGCCCAGCCCAACGGGCAGTTGACCGCCAACCAGCAGGGCACCGGGCAGATCGACCTGGCCGCCGCGGTAGAGCAGACGGTCACCGTGGAGCCCTCCTCGCTGAACTTCGGCTTCACCCAGTGGCCGCACGCCGACGACCAGCCGGTCACCCGGAGCCTGACCTACCGCAACCTCGGTAGCGAGGATGTCACCCTCAAGCTGGCCGCCACCGGTGCAGATCCCAGGGGCGGGGCTGTCCCCGAAACCATGTTCACGCTCAGCAGGCAGGAAATGACCGTTCCGGCTGGGGGCACCACCTCAGTGGACGTCACCGCCGATTCCACCGTGCCAAGCCTCACCGGTACGTTCACCGTGAACCTTACGGCCACTGGCGAGGGCGGGCAGCACGTTCGCACGACGGGCGTCATCGAACTCCAGGTGGAGACCTACAACCTGGCCATGACAGCGCTGGACCGCAACGGCCAGGCTCCGAGGGGGTGACCCTCGACGCCCGGGAGGCCAAACCCCTCGTCCTCACCCTGGAAGGCGTCGACCAGGTGGCAGACCTCAACGCCGGCTTCCGCATGGATCGGCCCGACGGGGTTGTCGCC